>NZ_JAKFZM010000060.1:0-21247 GCF_021654205.1 Leisingera sp. MMG026
CACCGCCGCCAAAGATCAGGCCTATGGCAAAAAGAGCAAGAGAGCGGGACATATCGGTATCCTCGGAAAAGAGTTTCCCCGCCGGGCGAACCCGGCGGGGATCAGGCTGGGCCAGTATCAGGCGGCGGCTTCTGCGCGCTTGCCTTCGGTTTGCCAGAAGTAGCCGGCAAAGCTGCCCAAGAGCACCCAGGCGGCCATGCCGACGCCAAAGGCGCGGGCGGCAAACAGGGCGCCGATCTCTGTCGGAACCGGGCCGGTGAAGCTTTCGGGCTCAGGCGCGCCGATTACATGCGGCGCCAGCAGCAGCAGGGCTGCGACGGTATAGCCCGCCAAGCTGCCGCCATAGGCAATCAGCCACATGGCAACGCCCGCGGCGGCCACAGTTGCCCCCCACCAGATCTGACGCGCACCGACATCGGCGGCGGCCACGCCCGGAACTTCCGGCGCCAGCGTCAGGCCGGGCGCGAAGTGGAAGGTGATGAAACCCGCCAGGCCCCATAGAATACCGGTGCGCGCGTTGATCTCGTGGCCCTGGCGTTCAGCCACCGACATCAGCGCCGCCATCACCAGCGCATAGCCGGTGTAGGTCAGCATGGTGAAGATGATGCTGAGCCCGTCACGCATCGGTTCGGCAAACATGCCGGGCAGGTCGGGATGGGCCGTCACCGCTTCGGCACCAAAATGCACCAGCTCTCCTGATTCATAAAGCTCAGCGTGCAGCAGCACGGGCTGCACGAAAACGAGCTGCAGCAGGGCGGTAATCAGCCCTGCTGCAGCGCCAGCGAACAGGCCGCTGGTCAGAATGCGACTGAACATGGCCTTAGTGGCAGGGGAAGCCAGTTGCGTGGCGCACATCATGCGCGGCGTCGTGCAGGGCAGATGCCTGAACATGGCCGGTCAGCGTGATGATCCCGAAACCCAGAACCACTGCAAACAGTGCCGGAAGAACACTGGTGCCAGCGGCGGAAGCCTTAAGCGTCTTGGTCGTCATTTTTAGTCCTCCTTACCGTCACACCCGACGGTACAAGTTGCGTTACCACACGGCCGGTCTCCTGACTCGCGGGTCGCTGCTGCCATCCTCCTTCCCGGCCTTGGCCAGTGGATATTGGAAGGCCGCTCGCCGCTCACAGTCGCGGGGGCGGTTGAGGCTTCGGTGCCGCGATTTGGTCCACCGTCCTCATTCCCGTTTCAGTCCCAGTGCTTAGGCACCATCAGACACCGTATCATGTGGTAATGCCCCGTGCGGCTGAGTCCGGTCAAGGATGATTCCGCCAATTTAAAACACGTCAGCGTCATGCACGGGCGGAAACCGGAAGGCAGGAACCCCTGATAATTTCCAATTTCTCGGCAAAAAACTGCTGGATCTCTTTGTCCTGCCGGCAGCAAGCGGTTCAGTCCAGATCCGCAGGGATGCGGGCGATCACCTTAAACCGCAGTCGGCCCAGCGGCCTGGCATCGGCAAAATTGCCATCCGGGCTAACCTCATACATCCGCAGGAAGGTCAGGATGTCCGGCAGGTCACCCGCGGTGATTTCCCCGAATAGATAGGCGGTCTTCCCGCTTTGCCGCATAGCTAGGGTTTGCGGCCGCTTGCAACCGGACATACATTCCACCTGCTGCAGCCTTACTTTTCCTCCCGAAGCCTCCAAAGCCGCGGCGACCTGCCCAAAAAAGGCAGGGTCTGCGTCGCGGCAAGTTCGGCATAAGGTGAGTGTGGGCAGGCTCATGCGCCGGGCAGGTCCTCAATCGAGCGATCTTCGTTGGAAACCTACGTCCCGTGGTACCATGCAAGCTTGGCTTCAATACCAATTTTGACGCTGAATTTCCTAAAGAGTCCATAGTTAGTTTTGAGGCAAATGTGCTTGGGGCAGCTTGCTGACGCAAGTCGCTCGAATGCTTTTTGTCCAAAACTTCGCCGCGCGGACCACTGAGGCGGATAAACCGTAGAATCAAGGCTTTGCGAAGTATCGCGAGCGGGCCACATCATCCGCACTGCGAGTTAGAACTGTTGCCCTCTGAAAGCAGTCTTAGGGGTGGAAAACACTGCCTTCCCATTCCCTCGCAACCGCAGCAAGGATTGAACAGCCGCGGCGACGGGTGGTTTCGTTGCGCACCCTACCAGTTCAAACAGCACGCAGCGAATGGCGGCAGCTTCAAGCGTTCACACTTCGGATCATTATCTCGATCTCTCTTGGATTTATCAGAAGCAAAGGGCAAACCGACCACGGTCCTGGCGACAACTGAGCCTATGCGGGAGTTGCCCGAAACCGGCCTGCGCCGGGTATCGCTGACAATCTTCCTAAGCTTGCAGGATCACCGAAGCAGGCGTTTCAGCAGCCACAGGCTTGACCACTCTGCCGAACTGTTCAGCCAACGAATCGTCACTTTCGATAAGTCTTATCAGACTTAGCCCTCCTGCGCAGGAAGGTTTGCTTCGCGTTGTAGTCGCATACGATCCGACAGGGAACTTCGAGGAAAACGCTTCTGAAATGCTCAAATTCGTGCGCTGAATACATCATTGCCATCTTGACGCGGACTGCTCCGGTGCTGTGCAATACCCGCATGATGTTTCTGGCACGTATCTTCCGGCTGATCAGGGTCGCCGCTGCTTTTGCGGTAGTTCTTGTGTTGGGATTTTCGTTGCCATCCGCTGCGCATTCTGTCGCGGGCCATCATAGCAATGCAGCGATGTCGCACGACGGACAAAGCCATACTGCCTCCTTTGTGGCCGGCGTAACGCATAAGGCTTCCCATATTGCCGAAAACGATGGTCAAGACACTGCGCAATACACCGCTGATGCCGGAAACTGCTGCGCGGGCGCCTGTATGGCCCTTGCAATACTTTCTTTGCAGCCTGATGCCGCTTTTGTTCAGCAGCCTGTCCGTTGGGTGATGGCTTCCGCGCAGCTGCCGTCTCAGGATCGTGTGAAGGTCCTGCGTCCTCCTAGATCCTGAAAATCTGACCCGCAGAAGCGGTAATTAAAGCCGTTCTGTGCCTAAGCGCAGAACCACTACAGATTATTCTCAGGAAAAACAGATGAAATCTCCTTTTCTGGCCGGGGCATGCGCCCTGCTGCTGGGGGCGTGTGCCGCTGATCCAGCAGCGCTGCCCGATACCGCAGCGTTGCAAAGGGTTGCTGCGCAATCCGGCCCTTACCGTACCCTGAATTATCAGTCTCCCCTCTCGGGCTATGAACGCCAAGAACCCAGCGGCCCGGTTTCCTGGCGTGGCGTCAATGATCAGCAGCAGGAGGACCACTGATGAGGATCAGAGTTTGGCGCGCCGTGCTGGCGTCGCCCGTGGTACTTGCTGCCTGCTCGGCCGCTGTACCGGAGAAGTACACCAGCCCGCAGGCCGGATTTCAGGAAGTGGCCAGTCAGACTTCGGCGGTCATCGGCAAACGCACGGCCTTTGCGCAAACACAGGCGGAAAACGAGGCTTTGGCCAAGGAAGTCCGCAGCCTCGTGCAGGGCAAGACGATCTCCGCCGACACAGCGGTGCAAGCGGCGCTTTTGAACAACAAAGGATTGCAGGCATCTTATGCTGCAGTCGGGCTGTCGGCGGCGGAGGCCTGGCAGCAGATGACGCCGGAGAACCCGGTGGTGTCGATCGGCCTGTTGGGGATCGGGGCGCCTGAACTGGGCCTGTACCGGGCGCTGGAATCCACCATCGCCGTGAACCTGCTGGACGTGAAGACGCGCAAGCAGCGCATCGCTGTGGCCGAGGCCCAGTTCCAGCAGGCCCAGCTGAACGCGGTGAACGATACCTTGGCGCTGGCCGGGCAGACCCGGCAGGCCTGGATCACTGCCGTGGCGGCCTTTGAACGGCTGAGTTATCTGCGACAGGCCAGCGAGACTGCGGCAGCAGGGGCAGAGCTGGCGAGCCAGCTAGGCAGGACCGGCGCGCTGAACAAGGCGGGGCAGGCGCGGGAATTTGCCTTCAATGCCGAACTGGCAGGCCAAGTCGCCAGAGCCCGTCTGGAAGCAAAGCTCGCCAAGGAAGAGCTGACGCGGCTGATGGGCCTGTGGGGCAGCGATGCCAACTACTACGTGCCCGATGCTCTGCCATCCTTGCCAAAGTCTTTGCCCAAAGTGTCCTCCATCGAGCAGGCAGCTCTGAAGAACCGGGTGGATTTGCAGGTCGCCAAGCTTGGACTTGAGGCGCAGGCCCGGGCCTTTGGACTGACGGACCGGACCCGGCTGGTGACGGATCTGGAACTGATTGCAGGCTTTGAGGCGGAGCGCGAGCGCGAGGACGGAGTGACCAACACCGAGACCCTTCCACAATTGGAGCTGGAGTTTGCCATCCCGGTATTTGACACCGGCAAGGCGCGGATGCGCAAGGCGGAGCTGTCTTATATGCAAGCGGCCAATGCCTTGGCTGAACGGGCGGTGAATGTCCGTTCCGAAGCCCGCAGCGCAGAACTAGCCTACCACTCCTCTTACGAAATCGCCCGTCACTATCGTGACGTGCTGGTGCCGCTACGCAGGTCTATCGAGGAGGAAGGGCTGCTCAGCTACAACGGCATGATCACCAATACCTTCGAACTGCTGACCGACGTTCGCGAAAAGCTGGCGAGCTCGCTGGAGGCTGCCAATGCCAAACGTGACTTCTGGTTGGCGCAGGCGAATGTAGGTGCCGCGATCTACGGCGGAGGCGGAGGCGCTGGCTCGGCCCCCCAAGGCGGCGGTGGAGAGATTGCCGGTGGCGGCGGCGCAGGCCATTGAAAGGAACGAATGAAATGATGAATCGACGTCAATTGCTTGGAGCCGGCGCTGCGGGTGCTGCGCTGGTTTCTGGTCAAGCGTGGGGCAAGACCTCGAACATGGGCCTGCCCGAAGCCGCCAGCATGGACACTGCGGCCACTCAGCCACCGTTACCTCCCTCTGTTGGGCCGGACTACAACCCGGTAGTCACGCTGAACGGCTGGACCCTGCCGTTCCGGATGAACAACGGGGTGAAGGAGTTTCACCTGGTGGCGGAACCGGTCGAGCGCGAGCTGGCCGAAGGCATGACCGCGCATCTGTGGGGCTACAACGGCCAGTCCACCGGTCCCACCATCGAAGCAGTGGAGGGCGACCGGGTCCGCATCTTCGTGACCAACAAACTGCCGGAGCATACTTCGGTACATTGGCACGGGTTGATCCTGCCGTCAGGCATGGACGGGGTCGGCGGTCTCAGCCATCCGGGCATCCCGCCGGGCAAAACCTTTGTCTACGAGTTCGACCTGACCAAATCCGGCACGTTCATGTACCATCCGCATGCCGACGAGATGGTACAGATGGCCATGGGCATGATGGGCATGTTCATCGTGCACCCCAAGGATCCGGCCTTCATGCCAGTGGATCGGGATTTCCTGATCATGCTCAATGCCTTCGACATCGATCCAGGCTCTTATGTGCCGCGGGTGATGGAGATGACGGACTTCAACTTGTGGACCTGGAACAGCCGGATTTTCCCGGATATTGACCCGTTGGTAGTCAACCAGGGCGACCGGGTGCGGGTGCGCACCGGCAACCTGACGATGACCAACCACCCGATCCACATGCACGGCTACGACTTCGAGGTCACCTGCACCGATGGCGGTTGGGTTCCCGAAAGCGCCCGCTGGCCCGAGGTGTCGATTGACATCCCCGTCGGCGCCATGCGCGCCTATGAGTTTGACGCGGTGCATCCGGGCGACTGGGCGATCCACTGCCACAAGTCGCACCACACGATGAACGCGATGGGCCACGACGTGCCGACCTTCATCGGCACCGACAAGCGCAAGTTGACCGGCCAGATCCGCAACCTTCAGCCCGAATACATGCCGATGGGAACCGCCGGCATGGCCGACATGGGCGAGATGTCGATGCCGCTGCCCGACAACACCGTACCTATGATGGCCGGCTGGGGACCGATGGCCCGCTCGAGATGGGCGGCATGTTCTCGGTCGTGAAGGTGCGCGAAGGCATTGAAGCAAACGACTACAGCGATCCTGGCTGGTACGAAAACCCTCCCGGCACCCAGGCCTATGAATGGACCGGTGAACTGCCCGACTTTGCACGCGCCGATAACGCGCAAACCCGCATTACCCCAAAACCCACCGCCAAGGGCTGACCAGCCATTGGACCCCAACCAAACCTGACGAGGAGACAGATATGAACAAGATTCTATCGGCAGCCATTCTTGGCGCTCTAGCCGCTGCACCGGCCTTTGCCGCCGGCACCCACGGCGGCGGCCATCATGACGAAATGGAGGTCGGCAAGCCCGGAGAGGCAGCCCATGCAGACCGCGAAATCGCTGTCACCATGAAGGAAACCGACGACGGTGAGATGATTTTCGAACCCTCCGGTTTTTCCTTTACCAAGGGCGAAACCATCAAGTTCGTGATCACCAACGCCGGCGAGCTGGAGCATGAATTCGTGCTGGATACGGCCGAGCGAAATGTCCACCACAAAGAGCTCATGGCCAAAATGGACATGGAACATGACGACCCGAATTCGGTGCGTCTGGACGCGGGTGCAACAGGAGAAATTATCTGGACCTTCTCCAATCTCGGCACATTCGAGTTCGCTTGCCTGATCCCCGGCCATTATGAGTCCGGCATGCATGGGCCGGTCGCGGTGCTCGAAGGCGGCGGCGGCACCTTCACGGCCGGAACGGTCAAGAAAATCGACGCCAAATCCGGCAAGGTCACAATCAAGCATGAAGAACTGGTTGATCTGGAGATGCCCGCAATGACCATGGTGTTCCGTGTGGCTCACGCGGCAATGCTGGAGCAGATGCAGGCAGGCGGCAGTATCGAGTTCGTTGCCGAAAGGGTCAAAGGTAAGCTGACCGTGACTGCGGTAAGATAACCGGCAGAGGAGGTCGGAACGCCGGCCTCCTCTCTCCCAAACTCCTAGCAGGCCCATCAGGCGCCCAAGCGCACAACCATCAAAACACTGCACCGGCAGAAATCTGACAATAGGCAATCAAGGCAACGATGCTGGATCTGCACACTCTCACACATGATGCCGCAGGCGCATTCGGGTTCTGGTACGATGACAGCGCACCCGAATGGCTCCACCCGGTGATGCATCTGGTTCTGGTGCTGGCGCCAACGCTGCTTTTGCTCACCTTGGCCGGCCAGGCCGCCTGGCTGCTGCGCCGGCGGCTTCTACGGCGGGCGGCACCGATAGCTCCAGCTCAATTCCCGGCGGGCGGTCTGGAGCCGGGCTTGCCCCGCTATATCCTGCGCACGACCGGGCCGCATCAGCAGATCCTGATCTTGTTCAGCCTGACAGCGATGCCGATCGTCTACCTGTCTCTTGAGCTGCCCAAGCAGATCGTGAACCGCGTGTTTGAAAACGGCAGCAGTCCGGTTGTGGTGTTTGGTGTCGAGCTTTCGCAAGTTTCGCTGTTGTTTCTTCTCTGCGGCGCCTATCTGGCAGTCATCACACTCAACGGCCTAAACAAATACTGGCTGAACATCCGAAAAGGGCGCGTTGCCGAAAGCTTCGTGCGCAGGCTTCGCCTTGCCGTTTACCGCCAGTGGAGGCAGGATCAGCCTACTCGGCGCCAACCTGCGATCATGCCGGTTCTTGGCGCCGAGGTCGAGCCTGTCGGCAGCTTTGCCTCCGAACTGCTAACCGTCCCGCTGCTGCAAGGCGGCACGCTGGCGACAATCCTTCTGTTCATGTTCGTGCAGGATCCGATCCTCGCCGCGGCGGCCCTGACGGTGCTTCCGCTGCAGTTGATCATTGTGCCGCGTCTTCAACGGCGGGTGAATGCAGTGTCCCGCAAACGGATCCGAGAGATGCGCTTGCTAGGTGAGCATTTGGACCGGCAAAAGCGGGATTCCGGGAAAGGCATGCTGCCGGTCGCACGCAGTTTCCGGCAGTTGCTGAAGTTGCGCCTGCAGATCCACCGGCTGAAATTCCAGGCCAAGGCGATCAACAACTTCCTGACCGCCCTAACGCCATTCCTGTTCTATTCCCTCGGCGGGTATTTCGTGTTGCAGGAGCGGGTCTCGCTGGGCGCGCTGGTGGCAATGTTGTCCGCCCACAAGGAGTTTTCATCCCCTCTGAAGGACCTGTTCCGATTCTATCAACAAAGCGAGGACGTGCGGATCCGGTACCAAGAGATCCGCGCCTTCGCAGCGGCCGGTTTCGGCGGGGCGCTCGGCCTCGCAAAAGTTGCTGGTCAACCTCGATACGGCCCGAAAGCAGATTCGTTCACCACTGAGAGAAAGAGATCCTCATGAACAAGAACCTTGTTATCGTGGCTGCCGCAGCTGCCGCGGTGGCCTACTACGTTTACCACAGCACCGATGGAGGCGAGGCAACCACGCAGAGTGCCGTTCTGAAACCCGGAGCTCCGCTTGCCGAGGTTCAGCTGCCGCCGGACTTGAGTGACACTGCCCGGATCGGCAAGCGCGCCTATGACGCGATTTGCGCTGACTGCCACGGAGACAATGCCGCAGGCCGCAACGGCATGGGGCCGCCGCTGGTTCACAAGATCTATGAGCCATCGCACCACGGCGACGCCGCCTTTATGCTCGCGGTCAGAAACGGCGTGCGGGCACATCACTGGAATTTTGGCAACATGCCTGCCAAGCACGGGCTGACCGATGGCGACGTGAAGGGCATCACTCGGTATGTGCGGGAACTGCAGCAGGCAAACGGGATCGAATAACCCGGGGGCGAGAAGCTGGGCCGTAGTAACGGACCTGCTAAAGTTCCACGGCTCTGCAGTACTCATAGCGAACGAGGACGCTACCGAACTCCAGGGACAAGACTGGCAATCGGACATGGGACCAAGGGCGGAAAGATTCTGGCATGGCCGAGAGAATGGCTGCTGTCCTCTGGTTGTTCTTCATACGCCCAATAATGCACTTTCGGGCTATTTGGGCCAGGTTGCAGCTGAGGCGAACAGCAGCAACGTCCCGTATCTCATCAGTTCGAACAGCACGCAGAGAATGGTCACTGCATCTTGGGTTCGCCTTGTGTTCTTTATAACCCCCATCTGTGCACGTTCGGTGCGGTTGGGCCTGGAAGATGAATTTGCGATCTTCTTTTGTGCCAACAGCATTCGGCAGACTTTCAAAAAAGCTGGGCCAACCGGTGCCACTATCGTACTTCGCGTCTGCGCCGTAGACTGGCAGATCGCATCCCCGGCAGCGGTAGGTGCCAGCCCGATACTCATCATTCAACGGACTGGTATAAGGGCGTTCGGTCTCTTCCTGGCGCAAGACGAGGTACTCTCTTTCGCTCAAGCGCTCCCGCCATTCGGATTCACTGCGGCAAATCTCAAATCCGCATGTCGCGGCTTGAAGGGGCCGGGCCAGTAAGGCTGCGCCGGTGATCATGAGCAAAGTTCTGCGGTTCATGTGGCACCTGTTCGGATAGTGTTTGGATGAGCCAGCCAAAGGGTAGGCTGGCCCATCCATGCCGGTCTGCTCGATTTACTTCGGTACAAGAACCGTATCGACAACGTGGATCACGCCGTTCGACTGATCGACATCGGCGATGGTCACACGGCCAGTATTGCCGTTTTCGTCGTAAATGTAGACATTGTTGCCCTTCACCTGCGCCGAAAGGGCATCGCCCGATACAGCGTTAAAGTGATAGAAGCCATCGGACGAAGCGCGGGCCTGACCTGCGATCTCTGCGGCGGACCAATCACCAGCAACGACATGCGCGGTCAGCACTTTGACGAGCATGTCCTTGTTCTCAGGCTTCAGGAGCGTATCCACGGTTCCTGCAGGCAATGCGGCAAAGGCATCGTTCACGGGGGCAAAGACTGTAAAGGGGCCTGGGCCTTGCAACGTCTCGACCAGGCCTGCAGCCTGAACAGCGGCGACGAGCGTGGTGTGGTCTGCCGAGTTCACCGCATTTTCGACGATGTTCTTGGTTTCGAACATGGGCGCGCCGCCAACCATGGGGTTCTCTGCATAGGCAGCAGTTGCGATTGTCAGCGCTGCGGCTGCGATGGCCAGATTGGATATGATTTTCATATTTTCTCCTCTCGTGGTTGCCCGCGATCTTTTGCGGTTACGAGAGCCACGGCACGATGTGCGGAAGAGTTTCAGCCCGCCTGAAATAAATCGGCGTCAAAGAATTCGTCAGTCGCCAATACGGCCCCTGTAGGCGCACCGGTGGGCGAGCCGCCTTCGGGTTCATCCGAAACGGCTAATACTCCACCGTCAATCAAGGCTGCAATCTCGGGAGTGATCTCGAACAAGCTTTCCTGATCCGCCGGGATCACACCCAGGGACACGGGCGCATCAGCATTCGCGCCGATCACCCAAAGCTCAAAATCCCGGCCTGTCGCTGGCGCACCCTGTTTGGGAATAACTTTGAACAGGTTTCCATCCGGGGAATAACCTGCCTCAATATGCACAGCGCCATCTTCCGAGATTAGTGTCGCATGAAGCGTAGGGTCAAAGGCCGGGCCGCGCAGCATAGGGCTGAAAGCGAGGAACGCGGCGACGGCAACAACGGCCAATGCAGGGAAGGCGAACCAACTCCAGGCCCATCCGCGTCTTGGACGGGCTTCCTCGCCATTCAATTCGGCGATTAGTTTCGCTCTGACCGAAGATGAAGGAACCTCATCAGACAGATCAGTAGTCAAAGCTGCGAGCTTAGCCTCCCAAAACTGCACATGCGCACGAAGGTCAGCCTCCACCTGAAGCCGTGCTTCAAATGCCCGCTCCGCGTCCGCGTCCAGCAGGCGCAAGACGTATTCGGCGGCCAACGCCTCGTCTTCCGGTATGTCCTGGTGGTCGCTCATCGCGAAAGGCACTCCTTCAATGATATCAGGCTGCGGCGCAGCCAGGTCCGCATCGTGTTCAGCGGTACATCAAAGCGGTCCGCAAGCGCTTGGTAGGTTGCGCCGTCCAGATAGGCGGCACGCACGGCATCGGCCCGGTCGGGAGGCAGCTCTTCAAAACAGGCACTGATCCGGCGCTGTTCTGATGCAGCAATACTTGCGGCTTCAGGCCCCGGTCGCTTCTCAACAAGCTCACCAACGCTGTCGAGGTCCACGTGATTGGCCTTTCTAGCCCGTAGCCGGTCAATCGACAGATTTCTTGAAACGGTGATGAGCCAAGTCATCGGAGAATGGCCTGTCACCGCATATCCGTCAGCCTTGGCCCAAATGCGAAGATACACGTCCTGCAGTGCATCCTCCGCTTCGGCTCTGCTCTTCAAGACACGCAGGCACACACTGAATAGTTTCCCGCTTGTGGCATCGTAGAGAGCGGCCAGCGCAGCCCGGTCGCCAAGGGCGACCTTACCGATCAGCTCTTCAATGTCCCTGCGGTCCGTCATTCGTGTCCTAAGCCATTCAAATAGCTTCTTTTCCTTGCCTGACTGACAGAAATGGCCCCAAACGGCAAGCTCTTGCCGCTGGGACCACCCTGAACTGGTACCAATCAACTCACCACCCAATCGTCACGGATTACATCCCGAGCGACGCCGCGAAGCCCGTAATGCCACCCATTCCAAGATTGGCTTTCATCGTGGCCGCACCTGTTTCGAGGTCGATCTCGTAAAGCCCAGCCGACGCAGCACCTTCCATCTGAAGGATTGCAAGCGCCATGTCCTCACCTTCTTTGGCCGAAACGATGTCGAAGCCACCCATCGGGGCCAAATCGACAGGTGCACCGTCAACGGTGATTTTACCAATGGTTTCCAATGTACCGGCATTGTTAGCCAAGCTCACCAGTGTGTCGGTTGCAGCATCAAGTGCATACTGGAATGTCGCGCCCGCTGTCTCACCGTTGATGGCGTTCGTATAGGCATTGGCAAAGATCATCGGAGTTGTGCCTGCCATGGAGTCACCATCAGCATAAGCGAGGTCAGTGAAGCGGCGTACGGAACCGGCGCGCTCGTCATTGTCGCCGAAGCCTTCAGGGAAATAGACAAGGTTATCTCCCGTCGATGTCACGGCGCGCACAGCGTCAATCTTGTTGTTGAAGTCAAACGCAACCATTTTACCTTCGCCAATCATCGCATCGTCCATGAACGCGGCACCCAGATCGGTCATATCGCCCGACATCGGATCAATCGTCGCGATCATGCCGTCAGAGAAGCCAAGAAGTTCGCCAGTCACCGGACGCCAGGCAATCGCCTTCAGGGGAGATGCCAAGCTGTAGGTCATCACGTCGCCAGGGGCATTCACATTGCTCATCACGACGAGCGTTGCGCCATCATCTGCCAGAGCATAGCCGGAAACCGCTGCGTGACCTGCAGCAAATGCCGGGCTGGCTGCAAGGGCAATCATGGACGTCACAAGAGCTTGGGTTTTCATCGTTCTTCCTTTCAAGTTGGTATCAGCGCGCACGTATTTGAATGCGCTCTGTCCTCAACCACGAAAGGAAATGCTGGATAGTTTCAGCGCGATCTGGACGTGTCGCGGTTTGATGCCAGACCCAATGTGCAGTCCTATCCGCCGCAAGTTCGTCGCTACGCTGCTATCGCAGCGTAGCAGGCAGCACCAGAGCCACACCAGAGCGGCTTGGCGGGACGGTCAACTAACACCGAACAAAACGATCAGGGCAGATGCCTTCGGCAAGATCGACGAGGTTTCTACAGCTGAGGTTTTCCTGTTGCGGAAGCTGTTTGGAACAAAAAGAACTGTTCTGCTCTCAGCAACGACGTACCATCCTCCTGCTTTAACAGAACGAGCGTATCTGCTTCCAGCCTCATGTCTTGAAACACTACAACGACATTGCCCGAGTAGGCACTCCCGTTATCGATTTGCGAGATGTTGTCAGAGGAAATTTTGAAGACCTCGTCAGCATTGAAAGTGACCTGAGTATTTTACCGCCGAGTGACCGCTGTCAACGGCGGCGTAAAAACCTGCCACCGGGGCGGAGCAAAAGTCGACCAGTTTTGGGAGCGCGCCTTTGAAGAACATGCGTTTTAGCTAACGCGATCTGCCGCCGTCGCTGCGAGTCTGGTCCGGTAAGAACCGGGCTTTGGTTTCTCGATCCATCAACACTTCATAGGTTTTGGCGACTTTGCCAATGTGATCAATCGCGGCTTGCTTTTCTTGCGAGTGCGGCATGTCCGCGATAGCCGATTTGATCGTTTCCAGATAGTCACGAACTGCGGCTTGTGCTTTGTCGCCTGTTTGTGTGCGATCAGGGTCAATCGCATAAGTAATTGCAGCCTTGAGCAGATCAGACGGGCCAGAACGGGAGATATGCGATGCCATTATCCAGCCTTCCCGGTTAATCCTTTCTGAATGCAGCTCGTGCCCTGCCCTTTCTGTGAGCTGGCGCAAAAACTCCGTCTGAGTGCGGCCATTCCCTTCGCGGAACGGGTGAACGAAATTGAGGTTGGCTATAACTTCGGCAGCGTAATCACTGAACTTGTCGGCATTCAAGCCGCGCCCGTAATTCTCGGCCTTTCTCAAACTCCGCTCAACATCCGCCATCCCCAGATCAATCCGCCCAGGTGGCAGGAAGTAACTACCGCCTTTCCCTATGCCTACTGTTCTATACTCCCCAGCCCAATCGTACACGTCTTGAAACAGGTGTTTGTGAATAGCTCTGACATGAGCTGCATCCAGATTGCCAGAAGGTGCGCCTTGTCGGGTCCGGGCCAGAACCATCAGGCGTTCCGCCCTATCAAGTTCTTCGCTGTCCCGAATACCCAATTTGTTCTTTAGAACCTTGAAGTCTGGCGGGTAGCAATATCGCTCGTCAGCCATTCAGCTTTACAATTTTGCTGTTTGGCTGGGGCTTAGTGCGATACCGGCGTTTCACTCGCGCGATCACAAACCGAGCTTGCCGGTCGCCTGACCAGCCTTTGTTTTCCATCCGCCGGAACAGCTCAATTTCTTCATCCGTTGCGGGCGAGTTTTCGACTTCTTGCATGGCAAACCCATGCCGCAAGCGCTTGGAACGAATGCCGTCATATCGTTCGCTGAGAGCCATTTTAAACCTCTTCAGTCTTGTGGAAGGTGATCAGGTTCCCCGCCAGATCGCCCCGAATTGCTACCGAGTCTGCGGGATAATACCTTTTGATGCCAGCAGTCTTTTGCGCCCAAAGAGCTGAGGCTAAGCCCGGATCGTCCGGCATGTTGTCAATAACCTCGCCACCCAACACTTGAGTAAGGTCTGCTGTCATCATCACGACGACCGGACCACCGAGGTTTGCCCCATGAATGCCGCTCAGCTCGTCTTGCGTACATTCGTGTGAATTTGCCTGATCACTCATTTCTGCCTGTTCTCCAAAAAACGATCATTTTGGAGACTAGGCTACTGGCTGGGCTGAAGGCCAGAAGTTTTGGCACTATCGTGTCCAAAAACCCTTCCAAAAACCACAGTGTCCAACTAGTGTTTTTATATGCGTTTTTTGGAGGATTTGCAATGCAGGAATGCGCCGCTGGTGGCAAGATCGTCGGCTACGCTCGTGTGTCGAAGGCTGACCAGTCTCTGGCCCAGCAGGTCGCTCAGCTTCGGGCGCTTGGATGTGATGAGATCTACACGGACCAGCTGAGCGGTAAGAATGCCCGTCGAGAAGGGCTGCAATCTGCCCTCGATACGCTGACTGCGGGGGACCAGCTGGTAGTTCCTGCCTTTGACCGCCTGGGCCGCAATCAGCGCGATCTTTTAAACATCGCGCAAGAGCTGGATGAAAAAGGTATCGCTCTGCGTTCCTTGCGCGAGGACATTGACACACGAACCCCTCTTGGCCGCATGTTCTATTCGGTATGTGCGATGTTCGCGCAATTCGAACGCGATGTGATTTCAGACCGGACGAAAGCGGGCCTGGCGGCCGCCAAGGCTGCGGGCCGTCGCGGAGGCCGGCCAAAGGCGATGGACGCCGATATGCGGAATGCCATTGAACAGAAGTTAGTCGGCACATGCCTTAGCATTGCCAAGATCGCGAAAGAGCATGGGGTGAGTTCCAGCACGATCTACAATGCTTTTCCTGGAGGGCGAGCAGCCTTGATCGCAAAGCGCTTCAAGGTGGTGTCCGATTTCTCAGTAGGGCTAGACCGTTTCCAGGTGGTCGAGGATAGGACGTCAGGAGATTTCTACTGGCGCATGATTGGTGACACCCCTAACCAGGTGCGGGCGCCATATGGTCCGTTCCCAACCGCCGATGATGCAGCAACTGCACTGCGGCAGTTGCTTTAGGTGCAATTCGCTGCTGGTGCAGCCTGGGTAGGATCGTGCGCCCGCTTTGCGCAGAAAGTGACCTTTGCCAAGCCGTGTTGGATAGCATGCTCTGCCGATCCCGGAAGAACCACAGCCCATGGTCTAGAAAGGAGACCCAGATCAACCTGAATAGGCCACCGTAGTGCCTCACCTATGTCTCAGGGGGGGAGCAGGAAGGCCGAGGAAGATTGAATAAATCCAGACCGATAAGCGTTGAGTTTAAACACCACGTTTCGAGCGCGCGCACCTCGGAGCCAAACACCGAAAAGTGTGGAGAACCACCTTTCATCATTGACAGCAGTACAGCAAAAGATCAGCTTTCCAGAAACAGGATGCGAAATGATTTCGCTCTGATCGGAAAAGTTCTCGGAAAAATCAACCCGAGGCGCTGCACGTTGAGAGGCCAACATGACTACAAATATTTATGCATTCTATAATAATAAGGGTGGCGTTGGAAAAACAACATTATGTCAAAATGCAGCCTGCCTGTACGCCGATAAAAACCCAGACGAGCTGGTGTTAGTAATAGACTTATGCCCTCAAGCCAATATCTCCCAGTTCCTTCTGGGAGGAGGCAGGAAAGGGTACAACGCAAACCAAAAACTACAATCTCAAGCTACGCGAAGAAACATTGTAGGATTCATGGATTGGCTCCTCAAAGGAAATTCAGCTTTTACGAGCATCCCCGCCAGTTACATGCATCGAGTCAGCAGATATAACCCTGCCATCACTAAGAACGTTCATCTCATTGCCGGAGATTCTTTCCTGGAATCATTGGCTTTGGCACTAAACTTTGCAACAATGAACCCTGGAAATGTTAATGCTTGGAAGGAGTATGTGACTGCAATCAGGAGGTTGTGCGATTACGAATTAGCTAAGACGGAGTATGATACCATGACTGTCTTCATAGACTGCAACCCAAGCTTCTCCGTTTATACACAAATGGCGCTTGTTTCCTCTGACAATATCATACTTCCCGTTATGGCAGATTTCAGCTCACTGGAAGGTATTAAAGGTATAATGATGCTTCTCTATGGGAAGTATCCGTCGTCAGCTGCAAAAACGTACGCTGACAAAGTTCTTACATTCAACAAGCAAATAAATACTTTCGGACTTAGCTTGCCGAATATTTTTGAAATTCCATTTAACAACTTTACTGCCAATATGGGAGTTGCAAATGCGTATGGGTCAATCAGGAACGAAATTTCTGAATTCGCCTGGCAGCAGTATAAATCTGACCCGTCGATTTTCGCTCAACCAGTCACACCCCCGACAAGCAACAAGCAGTGGGAGGCAATTTACATGTCAAACGTAAAAGATTTTCACACTTCTGGAAAAGTTTCAGCCAGCTTGGGTATACCTCTACACAAGCTTCCGCAGCGCGCATCATACACAATGCCAGATGGAACAGAAATAAAACTTCCAAAGGACAATTATCGCGACTCCCTTATACACCTTTCGAATTTTGTAAATAAGTTGTAGCCGAATGAATATTTTCTTAGCATAACGATGTTGGTTTGGAAAAGGTTACCTGTGTTCGTTATGCTGAGAATGTCTGGAGAAAACCACCCGGATACGATGTTTGCAATCCGAACGCCGGATAAGTGCAATCTGCAACAGATAGCGGTAGCACGCAGTCAGGTGACGTCAGACGACCTTCTCTTCTGCATCCACAGCTAGGCCAATCGTAACCGTCCGGTCTGCCCGCACTGACGATGATCGTTAGTGAGGGATAATGTCCATTAGCGAACAAGTGGACATTATCGAGGTTGGGCATGGCAACCCGGCCATTGATGCAAGCTGCAGCATTTTGGGTTGGGTCAATGAGCATGTCGCGGGACTTAGCCGCCTTTCGCTCTTGCCGCCAATACTAACGCAGCATTTCTATGTATGAGTGGCGCCAATCATGCGCATTGGCGCCCGCAAGGGGGACTTGCGGGCGCCATGAATCTATCTATGGGGCAGTAGAAGCTTTGCGACTACTCGCCTGCACCTACAATGGCCTTGCCTCCGCGGTAGACCAGTTTTCCGGCACCTACTGCACCCTTGGCAACAACCTTGGTTGTGCCGGCGGCAATGCCGACTGTGTTGTCGATTGCTTGATCCGACGAGCAAGCAGACACAGCAAATCCTACAGAGATCAGAGCTGCGATGGTCATTTTGCGGATAGCGTCATGTTTCATTTCGGTCTCCTTTTCCCAACAAAAGGGATTACTGAAAGTGGAGACGGACTTGGGGCCGTTGCGTTGGGGCATCGTCCCCATCACGCTTTTCAGCGGCACATCAGTTGCTTCAGCCCGCCTCCACAGCTTCTAAATAGGGGGTTCTTTCAGAGCAGAAAAACGAATAAGAAATATACATATCTCAAGTAACGCTTATGGGTGCCGTGATGGACATCAACCTGGTCCGGACTTTTCTTGAAGTTGCTGCCACCGGATCTTTCGTGAACGCCAGCGAACGGCTGTTTGTCACACAGTCTGCTGTCAGTCTTCGCGTGCAGCGGCTGGAGGATGCATTAGGAAAACCTCTGTTCACACGTTCTAAGGCCGGCGCAGAACTGACGTCCGCGGGCCGCGAATTTGAACGCTACGCTTTATCCCTGATCAAAATCTGGGAGGAGGCGCGCCAGCAGGTGGGGGTGCCGGAAGGCTATACCAAGTCCCTGACGGTCGGTGCGCAATATTCGCTTTGGCCCCGGCTGGGGTTTCGCTGGATCGACATCATGCAGCAGGAGATGCCCACCTTGAATATCCGGGCGGAGCTTGGCATGCCTGACCGGATCATGCGGTTTCTCATCGAAGGCGTCGTTCAAATCGGCCTGATGTACAATCCGCAACTTCGGCCCGGCCTTTCAGCACATAAGGTGATTGAAGAGGACCTGGTTCTTGCCGCCTCCTGGCCTGCGACGTTTGAAGAGATCGTTCCGCACTATGTCTTTGTCGACTGGGGGCCGGAATTTGTCCATGCCCACGCGCTTGAGCTGCCGGATCTGACAAACCCAGGTCTTACATTGTCGCTTGGAGCGATGGCGGCGGATTATATCGTTTCCCGGCAGGCCGCGGCCTACCTGCCTGCACGCTACATCAAGAAATACCTGGATGAAGGCAGGCTGCATCTTGTACCTGATGCTCCGATGTTCCCGTACCCCGTCTGGTCGATCTGGAGGGACGACCTTGATCCGGAAGTCCGCGCAACCGCGGAGGCCACCCTTGTTGCAATCCAGTCACAAATCGACGCCGACCAAAACGCCGTCCTGGCTGAGCTGTGCGATATTAGTGCCAACCACACGGTCGAAGTGCTTGGAAATATTGAAGACGAGCATTCACATGAGTAATACTCGTTACATCATCAATTATTTCGAATTTCCCTAATCTCAACGGATTTCCTATCTCCAGCATTGGCAGAGATGCCCCCGCCCATTCGGGACGGGTCACTTTGTTGGGAAAGGATAGACCCATGAATAAACGCAATACTCTGGCTGCGTCGGTCCTGGCTCTTCTCGTGGCTGCACCTGTCTTCGCGCAGGGCGCAATCGTCGGGATCGAGGATCTGGACGACCGCATCGACGACATTCAGGAAGATGTTGGCGACGAGCTGGCAGAAGGCCGAGACAAGGACCGCTTTGGCACCAACCAATATGCCCAAGGCTGGACCGGCAGCGCGTCGCTTGGCTTCTCCGGCACGACCGGCAACACCGACACCGCCGATCTGGATTTCGCAGGCCGTCTGCGCTACGGCAATGGCCCGTGGAACCACACCCTCGGCTTCGCCGGTGAGTTCTCGGAAGATAATGACGTGCGCAACAAGGAAGAGATCTTCGTCACCTATGACGTGAACCGCTACTTCACCGAGCAATTCTACCTGTTCGGCCTGGGATCGGTACGTTACGACGATTTCGACTCCAACCGTCTGGACGGCTTCATTGGCTTCGGCCCCGGCTACCGTGTGATCAACACCCCGGATCAGACCTGGCGGATCCAGGCCGGTCCTGGTGTGCGCTACGTCGAGGACCAGCTGGGCAATGACAGCACCGATTTCGCCGGCATTGCGGCATCGCGCTATTACTTCGCCATCAGCGAAACCGTGAACTTGACTATGGACACAGATGTGCTGTTTTCGGACGAAGACACAGTGGTGACCAACGACCTAGGCTTCAACTTCAAGATGACCGACCGGCTGTCGACCCGTGTTTCCTACCGGACCGAATGGGACAGTGACCCGCTGCCGGGCCTGAAGAGCACCGACAACAAGCTTGGTGTGTCCCTGGTATACGGCTTCTGACGACGCCACTTTTCCCTCGGTAACTTGGGGCGGAGCGATCCGCCCCCCCTTTTCCAAACATCCAATGCGGGGGGGCATTCCCATGTCGAATTGGAAAAAACTGAATGACCGGTCTGAACTTCGTTCCTGTTCCCGGACACCGGGGTAAAGTACCCCTGTCCAAGAAAGGAGCATGGAATGAGACAATCGAGGCGGATGATTGCGATCCCGTCGCACATTATCTGCGAATGAGATCAGATTAGGCAGGTTCACTTCAGTCATTCATCTGCACCTTCCTCTAAATTCTCACTCTTGCCGCCCTTCAAACCTAAGGCGGATGCGAGTTTTTCTTGTGTATTTGGCCGCGGTGTTCGGCGGCCAGTTTCAAAGTTGGAGATCGTCGAGACGGTGACGCCAGACGTAGTTGCCAGGTCTTCTTGGGACATGGATTTTGCAATCCGAGCCTGGCGGCATTCGGGGCCGGTCAGGATCATACGCCAGCTCGACGGCCCTTTCTGGTTTATCTCTATGCCCATCCGGACAAGCCGCCACCTGGCCGTCGAGTAGCTAAGCTCTAAGGCTTCAGCGGCTTTTTCAATCGTTCCAAGCGCTTCGTACTGTTGTGCAAGTTCACGCCATTCTTCAGGAAATTCAGACATATCAGCTTTCATTTGTAACTAGATATTAGTTACGCACACGCCTGCTCGGCGTCAACTGCCTGCTTCCATCGTTCTTGAGACTTTAAAACTAGCGGACCGGTTCCTGTGCGGGACTACTGGTGCTATCGGCCGTCGTTTGTACAGATACCGGAGCCGCGCCGCTGAGCCTGGTTTCCGCTGAGTTCTGTTGCCGAAACGGAGATTTTCATGTTTTGGGTGTTCAGCACCGCGCGGTACTGCACGTCAGTCGCCTCTTGGCTTTCAGGGCCGCCCGGTTGTTGGATAACCCACTCCAAGACATGAATCTGCACTGCTCTGTTTTACGTCAGCCTGCACAGCTTGTTCGTAGGTTTCCATGACCCCGCCGCGTCTGACTGTAGCAAGATTCTGATCCAGTTGCAGGTGAAATGCTATTTTGGCTGGGAAATGGCGGCTGCCCGCAAACGGTTCCACATCACAGATAAGGGTTTCGGCCGCCGATGAAAGGCCAGGTGCGCCTGCAATGGAGAGCAAAGCGGCCAAGGCAGCTGAGAGGTAATGTGCCTGCATCTAATTCTCCTGGAATTTGCCACCGCACCCCGGCTGCTCTTATGTGCATTGAAGCGTTTAGCGCCCTTGGGGTGCGTATGAGGGGCGCCTTTTTACCCTGCTTCGAGGGTAACAGCGTCGAACAATCGCCTCAATCGAGAGCTGATTTGGATTTTAGTCGTCGCGCTTCGGTGGAATGCTCGCACAACTCCAGAACTCACACTACGCGGCAAGGGTTTTCGCTAGGGAGAGCAGCTGCGTTCGGCTTTTCTCAGGGATGCCGTAATAAGCTCGCACCAGGTCAACGGCTTCTTTTGCGAACAGCGGGTCAGTGCTTATGTCAGTTTCCCTTTCTGCTCGCGCGTCAATTTCAAGGCCCTCAAAAAAATAAGGTACTTTGACCTTTAGTGCTTCTGCTATTTCCCAAAGCCTCGATGCGCTAACCCGGTTGGCGCCGGTCTCGTACTTCTGAACTTGCTGGAATTTTACATTGCATCGAGCCGCGAGATCCTGTTGCGACATGCCTTTCATCCAGCGCTGATGCCGAATGCGTTTGCCCACATGTTGGTCAATTGGGTTCATGGTCTTGCTTTCTTAGCCGGTAAGGTGACGCCTCTTTACCTTCAATTTACGGTGGATCAACTCTCGAACGAAAGTTTG
>NZ_JAKFZM010000061.1:0-21198 GCF_021654205.1 Leisingera sp. MMG026
CCGAGACCGAGACCGAGACCGAAATTGCGGCTTCTGACTGGGAGGCGGCTCCGGAAGAAAAGGCTGCATTTGAAACCGTGGAGCCAGTTGCTCACGCAGAGCCGCCCCGCGAAATCGAACGGGTGGTAGAGAAGCGCGGTGGATTCGGCTCAGCTGTGCTGGGTGGCGTCGTGGCTGCGGTCATTGGGTTTGTCGTCGGCCAAGGCGGCTGGCTTGATAGCGTTCTGCCGGCTTCATTGCAAAACCGGGGCACAGATTTGAGGGCTCTGGAAACCGGCCAGTCGGACCTGCAGGCGTCTTTGGCCGCGCTGAAGCAGCAGGTTGAGGCCAGCCAGCCCCCGGACATATCGCCCCTTACTGCGCAGGTCCAAGCTCTTGCCGCCGACATCGAACCGCTGAAAACCGCGCAGGCCCCGGATGCGGTGCTGCGTGCGGATCTGGAGACTTTGACCGCCCGCGTTGCCGCGCTGGAAACCCGGCCTCTGGAAGGCGCCTCGCCCGAAGCTGTCGCTGCGTTTGAAGCTGAGCTGGGCAAGCTGCAAGACAGCTTGGCTGCGCAGCGTTCCGAAGTCGAACAGATGCTGGCAGACGCCCAGGCTATGGACGCGGCAAGTGCTGAGGCCGCGCGGATTGCCAGCGCCCAGACGCAGCTGGCGCAGCTGCGTTCTGCCTTGGACACCGGTAACAGCTATGCGGCCAGCGTGCAGGAGCTTGCCACCCTCGGCGTTGATGTTCCGGCAGCCTTGTCCGGTCCTGCGGAGAGCGGAGTAGCCTCGCTGTCTGCCTTGCGGGACGGGTTCGCCCCGGCTGCCCGCGAGGCGCTGGCCTCTGCCCGCGAGGAGACAAAGGACGGCAGCGGCCTGCTGGATTACGTGAACCGCCATCTGGGTGCCCGCTCTGTCACTCCAAGGGACGGGGACGATACGGATGCGGTCCTGTCCCGCGCCGAAGCGGCTGTGGCCGCGGGCAAGCTGCAGGAAGCATTGGAAGAACTTTCTGCCCTGTCCGCCACTGCCCGCGCTGCCCTGTCCGGCTGGGAAGCCGCTGCAAATGCGCGGGTGGCAGCCGTGACTGCCGCCACTGATCTGGCCCAAAGCCTGCAAGCCAAATAAGGAAGCCGCCATGCTCTGGTCGTTGTTGAAGATCCTCGTTTTCGTCGCGATTATCGCGCTTCTGGCATTTGGCGCGGGTCTGCTGATGGAAACTGCCGGCGGGGTGCAGATCACCGTAGCCGGCACTGAATATACTCTGAGTGCGCTGCAATCGGTGATTGCGCTGGGTGTACTGGTCTTTGGAGTCTGGCTATTCCTCAAGCTGCTGTCGCTTCTGGTTGCCACGCTGCATTTTTTGAATGGTGATGAAACCGCCTTGTCACGGTATTGGGACAAGGGGCGCGAGCGCAAAGGCTATCAGGCGCTGGCCGATGGTCTGATGGCGCTTGCCTCCGGCGAGGGGCGTCTGGCGCTGGCCAAGGCGGCGCGGGCCGAGAAATACCTGCAAAAGCCGGATCTGACGGATCTGCTGGTGGCACAGGCCGCGGAGATGAGCGGCGACACTCGCAAAGCGGCCGAAGCCTATAAGCGGCTGCTGTCGAACCAGCCGACCCGCTTTGTCGGTGTGCGCGGGATCATGAAGCAGAAGCTGTCCGAAGGCGACACGGAGACAGCCCTCCAGCTGGCCGAGAAAGCACTGGCTCTGCGTCCCAAACATGAGGAAGTGCAGGATACGCTTTTACGTCTGCAAGCCCAGGCCGAGGATTGGGCCGGTGCCCGCAAGACACTGTCTACCAAGCTCAAGACCGGCACCCTGCCGCGCGATCTATTCAAACGCCGTGATGCGGTGCTGGCGCTGTCGGCCTCCAAGGGAATCCTGGACGAAGGCGCGACGGTCGAGCAGCAGGAGCAGGCAATCGAAGCCAACCGATTGTCGCCGGATCTCGTGCCGGCCGCGGCAATGGCCGCCCGTGCATATATCGCCAAGGGCAAGAAACGCCCGGCGGCCCGGCTGCTGAAAAAGACCTGGGAAAGCCAGCCGCATCCCGATCTGGCCCATGCTTTTGCAGAAATCGAGCCGGAGGAAAGCGCCGCCGAGCGCGTCAAACGTTTTGATCAGCTGGCCCGGCTCAAACCGCAGGATGACGAGACCCGGCTGATGATGGCCGAACTGAACATTGTCGCCGAAGATTTCCCCGAAGCCCGCCGCTGGCTGAATGATCTGGCCGAGCGTGCACCCGACGCCCGCGGGTTGACGCTGATGGCTGCGATTGAGCGCGGCGAAGGTGCCGGTGACAAGGTTGTTCAGGGCTGGCTGGCCAAGGCACTGACCTCTCCGCGCGGGCCGCAATGGGTCTGTGATAGCTGCAACCATATTCACGCGGAATGGGCGCCGGTTTGCGAGCATTGCGCCAGCTTTGACACCCTCTCCTGGAAGCGGCCGGAAACACCGGAAGTTGCCAGCCTTGCAGCAGCACATATGCTGCCGCTGATTACTGGCGCGCCGGAAGAAAAGGTCTCGGAGGCTGTGGAAGAGGCTGAGGTTCTGGAAACCGGTCAGGAACCAGTGTCTGAGTCCCAAGAGCAGATCAAAGAGCCCAATTGAGACAGCATATATAGCTAGGAATGGCGGGATTTCCTGCCATTCCTTTAGCTCTCAGTGATGGGCGGCCATCAGCCTGCAGAAACAAGCAAACCCGAGGAAACGGCAAGTTCCGGACTGGAACGAAGTGCATTTTTTCGGGGAATGGTGCCCAGGAGAGGACTCGAACCTCCACGTCCTTACGAACACTAGCACCTGAAGCTAGCGCGTCTACCAATTCCGCCACCTGGGCAGGTGTCGTGGGACCGGCGTATAAGCGGAGTCGCAGGCAGCGTCAAACAAAAATGGACCGGCCTGCCTGGCAAAACCCGGACTTTAATAATCACGACCGAATACTGCACAAGTTAAGACGAAGTGGCCGTGGAATTCCGGGCCAGTGCCTAAGGCGGATCGGCTTGTGAGCAAGACTATCATGATGGCAAGAAACATACACAGTATGAGGCCTGGCCCTGGTTGTTGAAGGGGCTTGTCATCAGCCGGCCCAAGCAGGTGTGTGACGCCGGTACTGAATGCATTGCAATGCGGCACGCGCGGACGCAGCGGAAACCTCGCAGTAGCGGCGAACGGCATGTGTGGATGGTCCCTGCATAGCAAGACATTTTTGAGGTGATTTGCGCCATTGTCAGAAGCAGGCATGTGTCCGGCCTGTTTGCGCGGCTTCGGCCGCTGGCCCTGAAGGGTTCCGTAAACCAGGTCCCTATCAGCAATGCGGGCTATTGTGCCCGTGCCGTTCGGCGGGGTGTCCTGGTTTTTACGGCTGACTTTTGCACCATCACTTCGTAGGTCTTGCTATCTCGCTGTTATCAGGCCCTTTCAGAGGGTTCTCGGCATGTATGGCTTGTTCTTTGTCAAAACCGCCCAGACGATCCTTGCGGTCTTGTTCGCCATGGCGACAGTTGCCAAGCGCGCAGGCTTGCGTTCCAAAAGTGCGGCGAGCCATTTGTTCGCCCGTTCTGGGTGGGATTTTGTCTGCCTGACCAGAGAGGTCATTCCTACTACAAGCAGTTGGCGCAGATATTGGTCGCCCATCTTCGTGATCCGACCCAATCGTTCCTTTCCTCCGCTCGATCGATTGGCCGGCGTCAAACCAAGCCACGCCGCAAACTCGCGACCGTTCTTGAATTGGTGCCCGCTGCCGATACTCGCAGCGATCGCAGAGGCCGTAACCACGCCAACGCCCGGAATGGTCTGCAATAGACTGACGCGGGCATCGCGTTTGCCTTCAACTCTCAGACGGGCTTCATACCGGCGCACCTGTCCGTGCAGAACTTGCAGCTGCCCGCACAGATTATGGACCACGTCTTGCGCGATCTCGGGCAGGCCCGGTTCGGCACGCGCCAGCACGCCCTGCGCAAAACTGAGGAGCCGTGTGAGGCCTCTGGCGATGTAGACGCCGAACTCTGCCAGCATGCTGCGCAAGGCGTTGACCAACTGTGTGCGTTGACGAACCATGAGATTGCGCGCTCGATGCAGAGATAGCAGCGCCTGCTGGTCGACCGATTTAATCTCTACAAACCGCATCGTGGGACGAGTAACTGCTTCGCAGATTGCTTCGGCATCGATAGCGTCTGACTTTCCAAGCTTCACATAGGGTTTAACGTACCTGGGCGGGATCAGCCGAACCTCATGGCCCAGCCTGGTTAACTCACGCGCCCAGTAATGACTTGTGGAGCAGGCTTCCATGCCGACAAGCCAAGGATCAAGTCGCGCGAAGAACGGCAGCGCCTGAGCCCGGCGTAAAGGCCGGTTAAAAGCGACCTCGTCACATTCCGTGATCCCGTGAACCTGAAAAATGTTCTTGGCGAGATCGACTCCGATTGTTGCAACTTGCATTGGGTGGCTCCTCTCGTAAGCAGGCAATCACACCTGCACTATGGCGCCTTACGACGCCGGTTGGAGCAGGGGTCATCCACCCCATCAGCAGGGTCTGGATTTCGTTGAAAAACTCCTCCTTGATTGGGGGATCATCGCTGCTTCAATCTTCGTGCTGGCAGGAGGATTGTGCGATGATGGGACCGAAGCAGGAAGCACAAACTGCGCTGTTTTATGAGTTCTCGTTGGAGGGTCATGTTCCTCAAAACCACCTGCTGCGTTCGATTGATCGCTTTGACGGTCTGAGCAGTATCCGTGCGCATTTGGCAGATTTCTACAACCATACAGGCCGCCCCTCTATTGATCCAGAACTGTTGATCCGCATGCTGTTGGTTGGTTACTGCTTCGGCATTCGCTCTGAACGGCGCCTTTGTGAAGAAGTGCATTTGAATCTGGCATATCGCTGATTTTTCCGCCAGGATCCGACCGGTAACATTCCGGATCATTCGACCTTCTCCAAGAACCGCCATGGTCGCTTCCGGGAAGGCGGTCTGCTGAACCATGTATTTGAAACGACGGTCGCGCGCTGCATGGGCGAAGGGCTCGCCGGCGGTCAGGGTTTTGCGGTGGATGCGAGCTTGATCACTGCAGACGTTCAGAAGCAGAACTCCAGCCATCCCGAAGATTGGGAGGCCCGAGCGGCTGATCCCAAAGATGCGCCTCGCGCGGTGCGCGAATATCTCGACTCTAATGCCGATGCCGCTTTTGCTTCAGCCGCCAACGACCAGCAGAGGCAAGGCTTCTGACGAGAATGGCAGAACTATCTGGGCTTTTCAGGAGGGTTTTTTGGTGCCGGTGATAGGACTCGAACCTACGACCCCATCATTACGAATGACGTGCTCTACCAGCTGAGCTACACCGGCGCCGTTTTCTGCCTGTAGCGGAAAACAATGCTGCCCGTTTAAACGCTGCTTGAATACCGCGCAAGTGGGGATCCTGCGGGTTTTTCTGGTTTTCCCCGTACAGCGCAGGTAGTGCTGGGCAGCTCGCCAAACCGATCGCGGTAGAGCTGGGAAAACCGGCCTAAGTGAGAAAAGCCGCAGTCATATGCAATGCTGCTGACCGGCGTTTCAGGAGGCCGGGACAACAGCAGATAGCGAGCCAGATCCAGCCGTAAATCGCGCAGGTACGCCACCGGCGTCAAACCAAAAGTCTGACGGAATCCGGTTTGCAGGCTGCGGATACTGCATCCTGCTGCGGCGGCTATTTCTAAAACGGTTACAGGATCTCCTGCATGCGTGTGAATGAAGTCCCGTGCACGGCGGATCTGATGGCTGCTGCCGGCCGCTGTCCGCGGTGACAGAAGATGGCGGATGTTGCTTTGCTGATAGGTCAGGAAGCCCAGGATCAGCTGCTCTTCGATCAAGCTTTGCTGCAGGCGGCTCCAGGTGCCGAACCCTGCCTGCGCGTCAGTGGCGTGGACACAGGCGGCAAATTGACGTGCCCAACGGTGCAATGGCCCTTTTGAGACGGGAACGGCTGTGTTGAAAATCACCGCTTCGGCCAGAGTAAGCCCGGCAGCGCGTTCCGCGATTTCATGCAAAGCTTTCCGGTCGATCTGCATAAGCAGCATCCGGCAATCGGAATGCCAGGTCATCCGGGTGGCCCGTGTCGGGTTCAGCACAGTGGCAACGCGGCAGTCCGAAACCTCGGTTTCTGCTCCGTTGGCCACTTGCGCATGGCCGCTGACCGGTACCTGCACCAGATAGAAATCCTGCAGCTCACCGGGGTCGATCTGCACGGTGGATCCATAGCTGAGGTAATTTAGAGAGAGGTGCTGTCCGCAGACGTGGTTGTGGCGGGTACCAAAGCCACGGGCCAGCCCCGCCGGTTCCAGCCGGTGATCGCAGAATTTTTGCGCGACAAGCGAGCGGGCCTCATCAATGTCGCGGCTGTGGAATTGCCGCCACGCGCGCAAGGGCTCGCGCCTGGTTGATGCCTGTTGCGTAGTCATTGGCGCAGCCTAACACGGTTACCCGGTCAGGCAATCATGGCAGGCTGCGCTATTTTGCGCATTTTGGATAATCCTTTTGCGGAGCCGCCCCTAGGCTGCTGGGAGGAGAAAAATGGGAGGAAAGCATGGCATTGGATCGGGGAATTACCAAGGCGGCCGAGGGGCTGGAGGGCCTGTCCTGGAACGTAGTTGGCCACACCTACACCCCCAAGCTGCACAGCGAAAACGCGTTCATCTGGCACGCGCTGATCCCGGACGGCACATTTGTGCCGCCGCATATTCATCCTGCGCAGGATGAGTGGATCACCCTGTTGGAGGGTGCGCTGGAGGTGGAATTCGGCGGTGATGTTTTTCGGGCCGGGCCGGGCGACACTGTGCGGATGCCGATGGGAGTGGCGCATGGCATCTTTAACCGTTCGGGCGCTGCGGCCTCTTGTGTTTTTGGGGTAGCTCCGTCGCGCAAGCTGTTCGATTTGTTTTGTGCGCTGGACGGCGTGACCGACCCGGAAGAACTGGTGCGGATCTCGGCGCTGCATGAGGTCGACTTCCTGCCGCCTCCGGCGGAATGAGGGAGCGGAACATGGTAAAGCGCAAAACGGTTGCCGTGATCGGCGGCGGAATAAGCGGTCTGGCTGCAGCCAAAGCCTTTGCGGAAAAGGGGCATCAGGTTCTGGGGTTTGAACGCAGCCATGACCTGGGTGGAGTATGGGAGCCATCGCGCTCCTATCCTGGGGTGCAGACGCAGTCGCCCAAGGAACTTTATTGCTATACCGACCACCCGATGCCGCAGGAGTACCCTGAATGGCCCAAGGGGCCGCAGGTGCATGCCTATCTGCATTCTTACGCTCACAAGCACGACCTGCACCGGCATTTTCGGTTGAACGCCGCTGTACAGGAGATGGACCGGCGCCCGGACGGGCAGCCGGGCTGGCGGCTGGTGGTCGAGACGGACGGCGAAACCCGCGTGCAGGACGTGGATTTCGCTGTCGTCTGCACAGGTCAGTTTTCAGAGAAGAACATCCTTAGCCATCCCGGGCAGGAAGATTTTAAGGCGCAAGGCGGGGAAGTTATGCATTCCTCAGAGTACCTCGACCCTGGCCATGCGCGCGGTAAGCGGGTGGTGGTGCTGGGCGGCTCAAAGTCCGCCACCGATGTGGCGGTGAATGCAGTGCAGAATGGTGCGCGGCAGGTGCATCTGGTCTACCGGCAGAATGTCTGGCGGATTCCGTATTTCGTCGGCGGCATCAATTTCAAGAAGCTGCTGTACATGCGGGCCCAAGAGGCACAGTTCAACGGTTGGGGCCGCAGCTGGCTGCACAAGGCAATCTATAGTCTGGCGAAACCGTTGATCTGGGTCAATTTCCGTGGGTTAGAGACGCTTTTGAAGCTGCAACTGGGCCTGAAGAAGTGGGATATGGTGCCCGATGTGCCGATCGAACAGGATGTATCCTGTTCGGTTCCGATTGTGACGCCGGGTCTGTTTGAAGGATTCAAAAGCGGCTCGATCATTCCGCGGCGCACAACGATTTCGCGGTATGAGGGCGACGAGGTAGTGCTGGAGAACGGCGATAGAATCGGCGCTGACCTGGTGATCTCGGCGGTGGGCTGGAAGCTGGGCATCCCCTATCTGGCCCAGCGGCATCTGGACAAGCTGATCGAGGCTGATGGCCAGTACCGGACCTACCGGCTGTCGGTGAACCCGGACCTGCCGGAGATGGGCTTTGTCGGTTTCAACTCCAGCTTTTGCACGATTCTATCGGCGGAGCTGGTGGCGAATTGGCTGGTCCGCTTTGCCGACGGCAAGCTGGAGAAGCAGCCCTCGCGGGCAGAGATGGAGGACAACATCCAAATGATGCTTGATTGGCGCCGCAAGGAACGGCCTGCCGCGCAAATCTATGGCGGACTGTGCTCGGCACCGTTCCATTTCAAGCATTTTGACGAACTGCTGATGGATATGGGGGCGGCGCAGTGGAAGCGTTCCAACCCGTTGGTTGAGCAATTTGCACCGCCGGATGCCAGCGCTTATGGCCGGTTTCTGGCGACGGCACCGCAATACACGGCGGTCTGAAATCTGCCCTTGTGCCTGCTGGAAACGGCGGGCGCATTCACGCTTAAGTATATACCTATCTGCAGCTGCGAAGTGCAGAGTTTTTTCTTCGGGGAATGGTGCCCAGGAGAGGACTCGAACCTCCACGTCCTTACGAACACTAGCACCTGAAGCTAGCGCGTCTACCAATTCCGCCACCTGGGCAGGTGTCGTGAGACCGGCGTATAAGGCGGTTTGCCGGGGGCGTCAAACGGAAAATGCACGTGGACGCCGGATTTCTGAAGGAATCACAGATATATGATTTTTAGGTTTTAAATCAGCGTGTTGAAGAAACGACTCTGGCGCGGCAACAGACGTCAAAACAACGTCTGATTTGATCCTGCGCAAAGTGGAGGTGATTGAAAAGGGGCATACCAAAGTCATGAAACAGATTGACCGCCTCCAAGCCCTTGGGCTGTTCGACAGCCGGGTGCCCCGCTACACATCCTACCCAACAGCGCCGGTGTTTACTGCAGCCGTCGGCGCCGCGGATCAGGCCCGCGAATTGCAGGCGCTGGATCCGGATGTGCCGGTTTCCGTTTATTTGCATATACCGTTTTGCGAGCGTCTGTGCTGGTTTTGCGCCTGCCGCACACAAGGTACTCAGACGCTGAGCCCGGTGGAAAGCTACATTGGCACGCTGGAGCAAGAGCTGAAACAGGTGGCGCCTTTGCTGCCAGAAGGGTTGCGGATGGGGCGGATGCATTGGGGCGGCGGAACGCCGACCATTCTGCCGCCCGTTTTGATCCACCGGCTGGCGCAAGCGGTGAAGGCAGTGTTTCCGCAAACCGAAGACTGGGAGTTCTCAGTGGAGATCGACCCCACAATGGTCGACCACGACAAAATAGCAGCGCTGGCGGCAGAGGGCATGAACCGCGCCAGCATCGGCATTCAGGATTTCGATCCGCTGGTGCAGCAGGCAATTGGCCGCGAACAGCCGTTTGACGTGACCAAGGCCTGTGTCGAGGATCTGCGCGCGGCGGGGATCACCTCGTTGAACGCTGATCTGGTCTATGGCCTGCCGCATCAGACCCAGGCACGGATGGCGGACACGGTGGAAAAAGTGCTGAGTCTGACTCCCGACCGGCTGGCGTTATTTGGGTATGCGCATGTGCCTTGGGTTGCAAAGCGGCAGAAGCTGATCAAGGAGGAGACGCTGCCGGACGATCTGGCGCGATACCATCTGGCCGGCCTGGCAGCTGAAAAATTCGCCGCGGCGGGTTTTGCCGCCATTGGCATCGACCATTTTGCCAAGCCCGGCGACGGGCTGGAGGCAGCAGCCCGCACCGGGCATCTGCGCCGCAATTTTCAAGGCTACACCGATGACACCTGCCCGACGCTGATTGGATTCGGCGCATCGTCGATTTCCCGTTTTGCCGGCGGCTATATCCAGAACGCAGCTGCCACGCCTGCTTATGTGCAAAGGGTCGAGGCAGGGCATTTGACTGGTGCCCGTGGCCATGTGATGAGCGATGAAGACTTGCTGCGCGGCCGTGCTATCGAGATGCTGATGTGCGAGTTCCGGCTGAACCGGGCAGAGCTGAAGCAGCGTTTCGGAAGCCTTGCAGCGATGCTGGATGCGGATCTGGCACAGATCGCGGCGCGGTTCGGCGATCTGGTGCACTTGGATGATGCGGCACTGACGATCCCGCCCCAAGGCCGGCCGCTGACCCGGATCATCGCAAGCTGCTTTGATGCCCATGTGCCTGAAGGGGTGCGCTACAGCCGGGCCTCTTGATCCAAAAGCCGGGCGCTCCCGCCTGTTCCGGGGCCTCTTTCCAGAGGCCCCTCAAAGTTGGGCGTGGCGCTTTGCTGGGGCACAGCGCGGCCTTTCCTATCAATGCAATTCGATTGCCGGCACCGGGGCTATGCGCTGCGCCCGGGCGCGGGTTCAATCTAGGCGGGAATTGAACAACAAAACAGGAAAATCCGTTCAAAGCAGATTGGTCCTTGAACGGTTTCGCAACAGAAGGCGCAGCGCAGCTGCCGGGCCCAAGGCTGTCAAGGGGCGCCGGTGCATCCGGGGCTCCTGCGGGCGCGGGAGAACCCCTTCTGCTTAGCAGTCAGCCGTCCTTGACCAGCCGGAACCCCAGGTAATCCGGTGGCAATCCGACCGCGCAGCCGCCAACACTGGCGTCGCGTATGAAGTCGATCACTACGGCCCGGTGCCGGCCGCCGGTAATGCGTGCGCTGCAATATGGATCGCCATATGCGAGGCTGCCATCTTTGCGCAACTCGCCGTTCTGCATGCAGCCGGCAGTCCATTCCCAGATGTTGCCGCCCAGACCGCTGAGGCCGTGGCTGTTGGTTCCGGGTTCGGTTTTGGGATCCTGCGCCGGTCCTGGCAGGCCGCGCAGTGTCACCCCGCGGGCGTATTGGCGCAGCCAGCGCTGGGCCGGGTCGGTGCTATCCGTCTCAACCGAAGCGTCGCCAAAGATTTCAGCTGCAGCCAGTTGCCATTCCGCCTCATCCGGCAACCGCCACGGCTGGCCGGTCTTCTTTGAATACCATTGCGCGTAGGCGGTGGCGTCATGCCAGCTGACGTGTGTTTGCGGCCGGCTGCCATCTGCCGGGTTTGCATCTGCCCGCTTGCAGCCGCCGTCCGCCACGCAGGCGGCATATTCGGCATGGGAGACCTGATGTTTCATGATCTCGAATGCTGCCACTTGCCGCATCTGTTCCGGCGGCACCACGCTTTTGCCACCTTGGTGAAAATTGCCGATCGGCCGGTAACGGATTGTGGCCGCGGCAATGACGGCGGTTTCGGCCTGCGTCGCCGGTTCCGGGGCGTATAGCCAAAGACCGGGAATGCTGATCGCGGCGGCCAGCGCAGCAGTGATGAGTTCGAATTTCATGGGTATGCTCCCAAGAAAACAAAAAATGGGCGGCCGCGTAATGCAGCCGCCCTTGAGAGATCACACCAGGCCCAAGCTTAGGAGCCGGAGTATTCGGTCGGGGCGACCACCTGTTCCATCAGGTCGTTATTCCATTCGCCTTCGACCACCACATGCGCGGTTGCGCCAAGGTTCACTGCCTCGATCAAGTTGTGGTTCACATAAGCGTAAACGCCCGGTTGCAGGAATTCATAGAGCGCAGCCCCGGCGGAGCCGCCGCGGATGAACCAGGTTTCCAGGTCGCGGTCCGGTACGTTGTTGAACTTGCCGGCCTCCCAGACCAGGTCGCCGTGGCCGCCGATCAGGTGCGGGCGGCTGTCGCGGTTGGCTTGGCTGTGGATGAACAGCACTTTCTCGCCCTGTTTGGCCTTCAGCGCGGTTTCACCGGTCAGTGCACCAACTGCGCCGTTGAACACCACGTGGCTGGGGATAAGCCCGTTCATGACTTCAAGGGTATCAGGGTAGCTTTCGCCTACATCCTCGTACCGCAGGTAGTCACCGTTTTCGTTCTTCGGAATGTAGAACTCGTTTTCGCCAATATAGTAGACGCGGTCGTATCTGACTGGATCGCCATTGTGGTCTGAAAGCCCATTTCGCGGCAGAACCATGATTGAGCCGGCCATGCCTGCCACGACGTGCCATGGGATCATCGGACCGCCTGGCGCACAGTGATAGACAAAGGTGCCGGGGCGGGTGGCCTTAAAGCGCAGAACAGTCTTCTCACCCGGGTTGACCAGGGTGAGCGCGCCGCCGCCCAAGGCGCCGGTGGCGGCATGGAAGTCGATATTATGCTGCAGCATGTTTTCCGGCGGGTTGATCAGGGTAAGCTCCACATAGTCGCCTTCATGGACAACCATCAGCGGCCCCGGAATGGAGCCATTGAAGGTCATGCCTTGCAGATAGGCGCCCTGATCGACTTCAATCTCCTTCTCGACGATCTTCATCTCGAATTCGACAATGCGCGGCGCACCCGGAGCAACCTGCTCGTGCTCATGCACGAAGGGCGGGGCAACCAGTTCGCGCTTGATGCGCTGCAGGCTGGACAGGTCCGCCGGTGCAGCGGCCTCGTGGACAGTGGTGCCTTCAGCCTTGGCGGCTTTGGCGAGTACGGGCAGCGCTGCTACACCGGCTGCTCCCATCAATGCGGCTCTGCGGGTCAGCATAGTGTTCTCCTTTTTGTGTCTCATGTGCCGTGTTGAGGAGACTCTAGCGCTGGGCGCGCTTGGGCTGGTTGCTCTTGATCAACCTTTGATAAGATTGTTCGATGCCAAGATAAGTGTATTTTAAGATGCAGCAATTCCTGCCGGGGCTTTGCCATAGTGTTGCGGGCAACTTCCGCAAATGAACCGCCTGGTCTTGGCGGAAATTGCCGTGCGGAGGCACAGAACTGCCGGCAAGTTTAATTGTTAAGCCCAGTTTAACGCGCCGACTGTTATCCCGGGGATGGGTGAAAATAGTGGTGGTGGATATGAGCGCACAAAGCAATGTGGCGCCCATTATCATCAAGAAGAAAAAATCAGGTGGTGGCGATGGCCATCACGGTGGCGCGTGGAAAGTGGCTTATGCCGACTTCGTGACCGCGATGATGGCCTTCTTTATGCTGATGTGGCTGCTGAACGCGACGACGGAAAAACAACGCAAGGGTCTGGCGGATTACTTCTCGCCGTCAATTCCGCTAAGCCGGGTCTCCGGCGGCGGCAATGGTGCGTTTCAGGGTGACAGCATGTTCACCGAGGAAATTCAGCCGCAATCGGGCACCGGGGCAACGGACATTAACCCTATGGATGCCCAGCAGGCGCAGGGGGATACCGGAGTCGAGACCGACGAGAAGCGCGAGGAAGAAGACTCCAAGTTCCGCGCAATCGAAGAACAATTGTCTGGACGTGGCGGCGAGAGCATGGTGACGGTTGCGATGGCCCGCCACATTGTGACCCGGGTTACTGACGAAGGGCTGATCATCGAACTTTTTGCCACAGAAGACATGCCGCTGTTCAAAGAGGATGCTGCTGAGCCTACGCCGTTGTTCCGCGATCTGGTCAGGATGATTGCCCGGGTGTCGGAAAATGTTACCAGCAATGTAGCCATCGGTGGCCACATCCGGTCCCATCCGGTTGTGCTGGCAAAGAATCCGGTTTGGGAGCTGTCCCATGACAGAGCCGACAAAACACGGACGCTGCTCGAATCAGGCGGACTGGCAGCAGGCCGGATTCACCGGGTGACCGGCCATGCCGACCGCAAGCTGGCGGTCGGAAACCCGATGGCAGCCCGTAATGACCGGATCGAAATCATCCTTTTACGCGAATAAGCCACTGAAAACATTGCGACAGGCGGCTAGCAGATAAGTCATATTTTATCTGTTAGCCGCCCGTTAATCGCTCCTGCGCTAGCTGTTGCATCCAGAATGATTAGATGCAGCAGAAAGGCGCGCTATGACCATTTCTTCGTCGCTGAACGCGGGTGTTTCAGGATTGAGCGCCAACGCCAGCCGGTTGGCTTCCATTTCCGATAACATCGCCAATTCCTCGACCCGAGGGTACAAACGGGTTGAAACAGATTTCCATTCCATGGTCCTGTCGAATTCAGGAGGCACCTATTCGGCTGGTGGTGTCCGCACCACCAATGTCCGCCTGATTGATGAGCGCGGCCCGCTGGTATCGACCAACAATGCCACTGATCTCGCCGTGCGCGGAAGAGGCATGCTGCCCGTGGCCTCGATCACTGAAGTGGAGGCTGGCGGCGACCCGTTAATGATGCTGACCACGACCGGGTCTTTCCGTACAGATTCCAATGGATACCTGACGACAGAATCGGGCCTGGTGCTGATGGGCTGGCCGGCGCTGGCTGATGGTACAGTGCCGGATGCGGCACGCGATACATCTGATGCGTTGGAACCGATCCATGTCGACCTGAACCGGCTATCTGCGGAACCAACAACAGAAATCAGCCTGACTGCCAACCTGCCCGCAGATGAGACAGATGTTGGAGCGTCTGGCGATCCCGTAGAACAGGTTGTTTTGTATTATGACAACATGGGCAATGCCGAAGAACTAACCATTACCTACACGCCCAATGTTGCGACACTGCCGGCAACGTCTGGCACCAATGAATGGACGATGGAGATTGTTGATTCGGCAACAGGGGCGGCCAATATCGGGGAATACACGCTGACTTTCGATGACAGCAGTACCACGGGCGGTTCTCTTGCGAGCGTGGCAACTGTTACCGGCGGTGCATACGATGGCGCCGCAGGGTCAGTGACAATTAACGTTGCGGGCGGGCCGGTCGAAATTAACATTGGCACCATCGGCGGCAACACCGGTATGAGCCAGCTCGGTGATGAATTCGTTCCAGGCACCACTGAAAAAGACGGCAATCCCGTTGGTTCCTTTGTCTCGGTTGAGATCAACGAGAGCGGTGAAGTCATAGCAGAATATGACTCTGGCGATACCAAGGTGATCTATAAGGTTCCTTTGGCAGATGTTTCCAACGTCAACGGTATGCGGGCATTGGATTCGCAAACTTACATGCCGACTGATGAGTCCGGGGATTTCTACCTTTGGGATGCCGGCGACGGGCCGACGGGTGAAATTCTGGGTTATGCCCAGGAAGAATCCGCTGTGGATGTGGCGACCGAACTGACGGATATGATCCAGACCCAGCGCGCCTATTCGTCCAACGCCAAGGTCATCCAGACGGTTGACGAAATGCTGCAGGAAACCACCAACATCAAGCGCTAATGCGCTTGATGCCCCCTGACATTGGCTTCACGAAAGCAGGCTGAACATGTCTATCTATTCCGCCCTGAACAGCGCGATGAGCGGGTTGACCGCGGCCAGCCGGTCCTCGCAAGTGGTTTCGGAAAACCTGGCCAACGCTTTGACACCTGGTTACTCGCGCCGGGTGTTGGATCTGAACAGCCCTGGAGCGGGTGTTCCCGGTGTCCGGGTCGGGCATGTTCAGCGCATCAACGACCCGGTTCTGATCACTAACCGCAGAGTTGCTGAGGCAGACTACGGCGCGTCCAGGATCCAGTCTGATTTCTACGGCCGGATGTCCGATCTGGTTGGCACAGTTGACGACGAGATGTCACTGGCCTCGCACCTATCGGATTTCGAGTCTTCAATGATTGAGGCAGTCTCTCGCCCGGATTCACAGCCCAGGCTGAATGATTTGGCCGTGAAGGCGAATTCGCTGGCCGACTCGATTTCCCGCACGGCTGAAGGGTTGCGGGATCTGAGGATCAACGCGGACAATGCGATCGGCTCTCAGGTTGAAACCGTGAACCAGGCGCTGAAGGAAATCGAAAAACTGAATGCCCGTATTATGGTCGTCGAAGCCGGTGGCATGGATGCAGTGGCGATGCATGACCAGCGGGATCAACTGGTTGATCAGGTTAACGAAATCATTCCAGTCAATGTCGTCCGGCGCGGTAATGGCCAATTGACGCTCTACTCAACCGGCGGGGTTATGTTGTTGGATGGCAAAGCGTCGGAGCTGAGCTTTACTCCGTCGCGGGATATCCTTCCGCACATGACACTGGGCAATGCACTGATTTCCGGCCTTGAGGTCAATGGCAAGGTGATTGACACCAGCCCGGACGGGCCACTTCGGGGTGGCATGCTTACAGCCCAGTTCGAAATCCGGGATGTAACAGCTGTGGAAGCGCAAGAAGATCTTGACACAATGGCCGCCGATCTGATCGAGCGGTTTCAGGATCCTGCACTGGATGCCACCATTGGCGTCGCCGACGCCGGCATCTTCACGGATGATGGCGGTTTCTATGACCCGGCAAACTTCGTCGGTATCTCTAACCGCATTGAATTGAATGATCTGGTGGCCTTGGATGGCACCGGAGAAACATGGCGGTTCCGCGACGGCCTATATGCAGCGGGTCAAGGTGATCCAGGTGATTCCAGCTTGCTGCAGGCTTACTCCGACACGTTGAACACCACCCGGACGGTATCTTCTGTCGGGCTAGGCACAGCGAACATGACAGCCTCGACGCTGAGTGCAAACCTGTTGTCGCGGTTCGCCCAGGACAATGAAACAGCGTCACGCGCATCGACCTTTGCGGCGGCCAGTTTCAACGAATTGAGCCAAGCGGAACTGGGGCTTGGCGTTGATTCGGATGCTGAATTGCAGAACCTGTTGCTGGTGGAAAAGTTCTACCAGGCCAATGCCCGGGTGATCAGCGTTGTCGACGAACTTATGGATACACTATTGAGGATCTGACGCATGATTTTGAATTCCTATGGTGATATGGCGCAGCACCTCTTTCTCCGCAGCCGCAATGCGGAATTGCAGCAGAATATAACCACGCTCTCCGAAGAGTTTGCTACCGGAAAATCGTCCAACCTGACCGAGCGGCTGGGCGGCGACTATACCTATCTGGCGGATCTCGAAAACTCCTTGAACCGGCTCGACAGCTATATGGTCGCCAATAGCGAAGTGCAGCTGTTTGCCACCACGACCCAAGGCAGCCTTGATAAGGTTCAGAGCCAGGTGCAAGCGATGCGGAATGACATCCTGACACTGTCGCCTGCTATTGACGTGGAAAATGCAGAGCAGTTTGGAAGCCAAGCGAAGCAAAGAATATCCAGTGCAATCAACCTGCTGAATTCATCTGTTGGCGGGCGGACAATCTTTGCAGGCACTGCAACGGATACCAAGCCGCTTAATGACACCGGCACCCTTTTCAGTTCCATCCTCACTGAGGTCTCCGGATTGACGACAAGCAATGACATCATTCAAGCCGTGAAGGACTGGTTTGATGATCCAGCTGGCTTCGACACTGTCATGTACAGCGGTTCCACTACATCGCTGCAGCCTGTCACCGTGGGCGAGGGTGAACAGGTTACACTGGGCATCCGCGCTGATGACGACAACCTCAAACATGCGTTGCAGAGCTACGTCATTACAGCTTTGGCAAATGAACCCAGTCTCGGTTTGACGGACGATGTGAAAATTGACCTGGTCCGCCAGGCCAGCAGCGAACTTACGGATAGCGTGGACAATCTGATCCAGTTGCAAGCGGATGTCGGGTTTATCGAAGGCCAGCTTGAAGCGGTGAACACCCGCAATGAAGCTTCGAAAACCAGCTTGAGCATTGTCAAAAACAACCTGGTCTCAGCTGATCCTTATGAAACCTATACACGGTTGGAAGAAGCGCAAACACAGCTTGAAGGTCTTTATACAATCACTTCGCGCAGCTCGCAGCTCTCATTGTTGAACTATCTCTGATGCTGGTATTTCTTCGCCTCTTTTTCACTTGCCTGTTCCTGCTGCCCGCAGTGGCGCAGGCAAATACTATCCGTCTCAAGGACCTGGTCGAATTTGATGGCGTCCGGGGCAACGATCTGGTCGGTTACGGCCTGGTCGTCGGCTTGGACGGCACCGGTGACGGGCTGCGGAATTCGCCGTTCACTGAAGAAATCATGTCCAACATACTGGAGCGGTTAGGTGTCAATGTGACCGGTGAGCAGTTCCGGCCAAAAAACGTTGCTGCTGTCTTTGTAACCGCCACACTGCCGCCTTTTGCCCGGGTTGGAAGCACCATTGATGTAACAGTGTCAGCTATCGGTGATTCCAAGAGCCTCTTGGGCGGCACCCTGATCATGACACCGCTCAATGCTGCGGACGGGCAGATTTATGCCGTCTCCCAAGGTACAATCCTGGCGGGTGGAGCGGTGGCCGAAGGTAACGCGGCCACGGTAACCCAAGGGGTGCCAACGGCCGGTGTGATCCCTTCGGGCGCCCGGGTCGAACGTGAGATCGGCTTTGATCTGTCTTCTCTTAGCTCCATGCGTCTGGCCCTGCGGGAGCCGGATTTCACTACTGCTGGCCGGATTGAACGGGCGATCAACGATGAGTTTGGCCGCAACGTTGCCCTGATGCGGGATTCCGGAACTGTCGAGATCGATATCAAGCGAACAAATACCCGTTCGACGGCTCACGCCGTGGGCCGGATCGAGAATATCCTGGTTGAACCTCAGCGCAAGGCGCGGGTTGTGGTGGATCAGCGTTCCGGTACGATTGTGATGGGCAGCGACGTGCGGATTTCCCGTGTTGCTGTGGCTCAAGGGAACCTTACTTTGCGGATCGAAGAGACGCCGCTGGTGGTGCAGCCCAATCCCTTCGCAAATGGCGAATCGGTTGTTGTTCCACGCACAGGTGCAGCTATTGAGGAAGAAGAGGGCGTCCAACTTGCCGAAGTGCCGGAGACGACTTCGCTGTCCGAAGTCGTGGCAGGTTTGAATGCCTTGGGCGTGTCGCCGCGGGACATGATCGATATCCTCAAAAGCCTGAAAGCGGCCGGCGCATTGCATGCAGAATTTGTCGTCCGTTAGGCCGGTTAAAGCAGACTAGTGAAGAGCCCTGGCTTTGCTTGCAACAGCCAGGGCTTTTTTGTGTATCGCGACATGCCGGCGGGACGTAGAATGTTTAACAAGCCCCCAAACTCATGCATGGTTTCGCTTGGGCGGGGATGTTTTCACATCCGCTCGAATTTCGCGGCCCGTGCAATTTGAAAGTTGCAAGAACTAAATAGCAAGTTCTGGCCTTGGCGCCGCAGAAGGCGAGGTTAGTTGTGACTAATTACAAGGGGTTGCTCCTGACCTGTGCCCCGGAAATGTCCGCGTTTTGACGTTAGCCTGTTCTCCACGCGTGGAGACAGACAACGCGGAAAAGCCGATTCAGCGAAGAGCAGGTTATTGGCATCCTGAAGGAACACCAAGTCGGCATTGGGGCCAAGGAGCTGTGCCGCAAGCATGGCATCCACTGCCCGGCAGGGCTTTGCGCAGCAATGTCCCGAGAGGGGCGATGGCACGTACGCCAAGCGGCGCTCGAAGGATGGCGGCATGGAGGTGTCTGAGGCCAAACGGTTGAAGGCACTGGAGGCTGAGAACGCAAAGCTCAAGAAGATGCTGGGAAAAAACTTCTGAAGCCCGGTGCAAGGCGAATAGCGGCGGACTGGGCCATGGCAGAGAAGAATTGCAACCAGCAGCGGGCCTGTGCCCTGGCCGGGATTGATCCGCGCGTCTATCTCTGAATGGTGGTCAGCGACAACGTCTTATGTCGGGAAATTCCAGTTACTTAGGTTAGCAGGTCATGGAGCATCCGGAGTTCCGGACGCCCTGACAGGTTTGCCCAGACGGGTTCTGCCGTCAAGAAATGATCTCTTCCATAGCAAACACAGGGGACGCGCCCTGGCGGTCTTCACCGTCCTTAAACCGAGTCCCCAAATCCCAAGCAGAAAGCCCGAACGTTACCTACGCGGTCAGCGAATTGTCTCCACGGCTGCTGCAGAGAGAGGTCCTTCCGCCTGGGCTCACCCCTCGAAGAAGGGGCGATAGGGTTCGCCATGTTTGACCACGGCGTGTACGGTGCGCGCCATCTTGGCAGCAATCGCGGTATAGGCCTTGTGGCGCAGATGGGCATTGTGCCGGTCCTTGGAGATGTAACGCTCGAACTTGTCGCGGAAGTTGTTGGTCTTCTTCAACGCAGCCGTCTGACCCGCCATCCAGAGCGTGCGCCGGAGCCGGGCATTGCCATATTTGGAGATCTTGCTTTGCCCGCGGAACATCCCGGACTGTACGGTGGCAAGATCGCTCTCGGCAGATTGCTGTGCAATCGCCTTCCGGGTAATGCATGCCGCAGATCTTAAGGAACTGGCGGTGATGCCGGAAACGGCGCAGATCACCTGCTTCAGCCAGGATGGTCATTGCGTTGATCGGGCCGATGCCGGGAATGGTCGTCAGCAGCTGATAGTCAGGCAGATCGGACAGGAGCTCGACGGATCGCGCCTCAATCTCATCGCGCTGCCGGATCAGGCTGCGGCCTTCGGCGGGAACGAGGCGGAACATGCGCACTGCGTCGGAATCCGGGCGGACAGGAAGCCCGACTAGATCCGCGGAAGTCGTGTAAATATCTGAAGGCAGGCGTTCTTTGGAAAACTTGCGGCCAACGACTTGCCAGGCATCGGCGATGAAAGCCTGCCGGCTCATGGCCGGGATCATGTGTGGCGACGGGTACTTCTCGAGAAACGCCAGGAACCAATCCGTCCGGGAGCTTCTGTGAAACCGCTCGGCCTTGGGAAAATACAGAGGCAGGTAATGGGTCAGGATGCGGTGCCAGAGTTCGGTCTTCGACCGCGAAACGATCTCGTGGGTCTTTGACAGTTCCTGAATGTCAGCGGTTCCGGTGGCCAGCGGATCATGGAAGAACTGCATGGCCCCGATCTCCAGCATGTGAAGAATGACCTGGGCGTCCTTCGGGTCGTTATCGTTCCAGCTGTTGTGCAGGGCCTCCCGCGTCCGGGCCAAGCCCACGGAGGACACGAGCTTCAGCTCGAACCCCGCCTGGCCGAGATGATGCGCCAATCTCCGATGATAATTGCCGGTTGCTTCGAACCCGATCCTAACCGGCAAACCGTAACCGGAAAGAGCCGCCACCAAACGCCCGAAGTCATCCAGAGTATTGGTGATGGTCATGCGGCGGCGGCGCTTCTTGCCGGGAGCACTGATCAGAACTTCGTGGCGGTGTTTGGAAATGTCGATGGCGACCAATAAGGTCGGCGCAGTAGAATAGGTGGCGGTCATAGCCGGTCTCCTCAGTGGTTTGGGTTACGCAAAACCACTGTTGAGACCCGAGGCCCGGTTATGGCCACCCGCTGCGCGATTTGAGGGCTGCGCGCGTGGCTATAACCTCTCAGTTGCTAATCCTCCCGACGTGCTATGGGACAGAACTGACGTCGAATGCCATACTGAAACGGAAGGAGGAACGGTCTGTCGAGAGGTACT
>NZ_JAKFZM010000062.1:0-21091 GCF_021654205.1 Leisingera sp. MMG026
TGTCGCTAATCTTCGCGTTTTGAATGGCCGCTTTTGATTGAGAAAGCGCAACTCGCTCTGCTTCAAGAGACGAAAATCTGCATTGGGCCCCGACAAACAGGGATGGTTCTGTGCGACCACTGTCCCCTACTTTCTAGCCAGACAATCCGCCAACAGATCGAACACCAGTCGTATTCTGAGATTGGTCCTTAGTTCGCGGTGCGCGACGAGCCAGGTTTCTATCTCTATTGGTTCAAAGTCAGGGTAAGCGTCCTCCAGTTCCGGATGTGCCGCACCCACATCTATCGGCAGCACCCCGATTCCCAGCCCTGCGCGCATCAATTCCAGAGCCATGGTCACACTTGCGGTGGAGTAGTTGAAATTGGCTACAGTCAGATTGAGACCGCGCGAGGCCATCATTCCCAGCATGTGCTCGGGGTACTCAGCACCCACGAATTGCAGCTTTGCAATATCAGCCGGATTGGAAGGGCGGCCAACCGCCTCCAGGTAGTCTGACGACGCAAATAGATGTGCGGTCGTGTCCTTCAGACGTTTGGCAAAAAGGTTTTCATCCTGCGGGCGGGAGTGCCGGATCGCAATGTCCGCCTCTCGTCGTCGCAGGTCGCTTATCTCATTGGACGCGATAATCTCGATTTGAAGGTCTGGTGCCTGGGCCTGAAGCTTCTTGAGTATCTCCGGAAGATAGAAAGTCGCCATTCCATTGGTGCAGGCGATGGCCACATGCCCCGTCACTGCCTCGGACTGGCCGGTCGCCGCTATTGCGATACGGTTCGCAGCCTCGCCCATGCTCCGGAAATGCTCAAGCAATTGCGTCCCTGCCTGGGTCAACAGCAGCGCGCGTGATGTCCTCTCAAACAGTGTCACGCCCAACGAGTCTTCGAGCGCGGCGACCTGTCGGCTGAGCGTGGGTTGCGTCAGCCCAAGCGCCCGCGCGGCAGCAGACAGCGATCCCTCCTCAGCGGTGGCAAGAAATGCCCGCGCCTGGTTCCAGTCAAAAGCTGATCTTTGCCACTCCATGATTTGCGTATACCAGAACTACGGATATATGCAATTTTGTTGCCCCGCAGTGGTCGCTAGAAGGCTGTGAGCAAATCACGCGAGGAACTTTGTCCCAATGCACATCCGCACGCAGCCCGTTGATGCATCGATTGATCCAAAAGACCAATACACAATCCCCATGATCGCGCACCGGTTCGGGTCGTGGCAGATTGCGATCAGTCGGAAGCCAAGGGCCAAGGACGACCTGGCCAGACACTACGATGCTGCGTCACGCAATTGGCAACACATAACACGACGATACGGGCTTGCAGCGGCATACCGAAAATCGCTGGTCGCATCCGGCGTGGGGACAGCGCTTGGACAGATCGGTTCGCGGGCAGAGGTGTTGGATTGCGGAATCGGAACCGGCGCTCTTGCGATTGCACTGAGCAGCATTCTCACTGATCCTCCCAGAGTGCACGGCATTGATGTGTCGCCTGAGATGCTGGCCTTGTGTGCCGTTGAGATGCGACGGGCAGGTTTGACGCCGGATCTGCGCCGGGCAGATGTTCTTTCGATACCGTTTGCCGATGCGTCCTTTGACCTCGTGATGGCCGCGCATGTGATCGAGCATTTACCGGAACCTCAACATGCGCTGAGAGAAATGGTTCGTGTTCTCAAGCCAGGCGGCATGCTCTTTGTTTGCATGGTGCGGCGATCCGGCTTTGGCGCACTCGTCCAGATGCGGTGGCGGACCTGGGCGATATCGGAACCGCAGGGCATCGCTTGGCTGCAGGCATGCCATCTGGAAAACATCGGGTCCCAGCCTGTTCATCTGGGCTACTTCGCCGGCCAAGCCAGCACCGCATTCTGGGCGCGCCGCGCTGGCGAACCGGAGCAGGCTACTGAAATCGATCCCGCAATCACAAATCGGGAGTTGGTTTCTTGAAAGTTCTGCGAAAGTCTGAGTGGGCGATCCTACTCTTCATCGTTGCCTATTCGTTCTTACCAGCATTTGGTGGCTTGTTCCGCGTGCTCGAATTGGCGGGTGGCCCCGCCATCATTCCCGCAAATCAGCGGGCGTCGGCAATGCCCTTCCCAATCATCCTGCACATTCTTAGCAGCTTTCTGTTCCTTTTACTTGGCGCAACCCAGTTCCTGCCAAGCATCAGGCAGACGCATCCGACAGCCCACCGAGTTTTCGGTCGAATTGTTGCAGTGGCAGGGTGTCTTTCGGCAGGAAGTGGGATGTGGATGACGCACTTCTATGACTTTCCGGCTAGCCTTCAGGGAAGCTTGCTCTATTGGGTGCGGATCACTCTCGGCCTGCTGGTGATCGCATTCATCCTCTGGGCTGTTCTTTCAATCCGATCGTGCAATATCTTTCAGCATAGCGCTCTTATGTTGCGCGCCTATGCGATCGGCCAAGGTGCATCGACACAGGCGTTCATCGGCATTGGGTGGATGATCCTATATGGGACAGAAGCGACAGGGCCGCTACGGGATGCCCAATTGGTATCTGCCTGGGCAATTAACCTACTGATCGCTGAGGCCTTGATTTGGGCGACATTAGCACCAAAGCAGCCGGCCGCGGCACGTAACTTGCAAGAGAAGCCACTCAGAGTAGGGCACTAAGATGATCGGCTATGTGACAATTGGAACCAATAACCTGGACAGAGCGATCGAATTCTACGACGCATTGCTGGCGACCATCAGAATTCAGAGACTCTGGCGGCATGGGGACATGGCGGCGTGGGGGCCCTCGCGGAGCGAGACAGCGCTATGTTTGGCGCGCCCTTTTGACGGGCTGAAAGCGGGCACCGGCAATGGTGTCATGGTCGCACTCAAGGTCGAAAACGAACAGCAAGTCGGTGCCCTCCATTCCAAGGCCATCGAGCTTGGCGGCAGGAACGAAGGCAGCCCGGGACCACGCGGCGAGCACGGAGTTTACGCCAGTTACTTTCGCGACTTGGACGGAAACAAATTGAACGCCTACATCCCCGCGCAAGGCTAATTCTATTTTGATAAGCCGACGTTCATTGCTGGCGCAGCATTTTTGACTTTGGGCTCTTTTGGCATCTTCGCTGCCTACCGCATGAACGTTCGTTTTCTGGGTTTGGGTCAGAAATCTGACAAGAAGGTCAGCTTTGCTTGGCATTCGACAAAATCCTGTCAAACGTCAGGCAAAACTGACCCGATGATGACTGTTTTTTAAGGACAAATTGCCTGCACCTGCCAAGCATTTCCACCCCAATTGTCAAGCATTTCTGACCCAAGCCAAGCCGTTTTTCGCTGCAAACGCAGCCAAGGCGCCATCCTGTGTCCTCTTTGCGCAGGCAGCTGACGTTGCTGCTTCATGCAGTGGACGGCAGGTTCGAGCCCATAGCGGTCTTTATCGCGTGCCAACTCTTCGCAAGGGCAGCACGACGCGAGCCGCGCTAAGCGGCCATTGGAAGACCCGTCTAGGAAAGGCGGCTGACTGGAATTTCCGACCAATCGCCGTAGCTGCAATAGACGCGACAAGGAACGGCTGTCTCAGGCCCGGCGAGCGGGAAGCTGACACTCTACAACGCGCTATACGCTACTAGCCTTCAAGTAGAAATCAGTCTTCTAAGCGTAGAGGGATGCGCGAAGAGCTCTCAATACCATCTTCGCGAGGATTGCTTTGATGATTAGGTCTTTGCGGTTAAAATTTTGGTTTGTAAAGAAAAATGGAAAAGTTGCAGCCCCGCATTGTGCAGTTTTTGCGAGTGGCAGAGACAATGTCACCTGCCACTCACCTTTCTTCTTACTCAGGCATGATAGCGCCGATCTCGTACATTCCGTTGTTGTTCTTGAGCAGCATCAGCGTGACCAAAGCACCGTCTGATATGTCACCCATCATTTGAACATTTGAGGCTAGAGTGAGATCCATTGTCATTGCAGGCCAACCGATTTCAGGGATCGGCTCGTGGCTGACGTTTGCAGAGTTTTCGTCAATCGAATTGATGGTCGCCTTTGTATGAACAGCACCTTCCATTTGAGCATCGCTCATCCCCATGTTGGAATGGTCCATAGTGCTATGGCTCGTCTGAGCGGAAGCGATTGGTGCAGCCAAAAGCGAGGCGGCAAGGGTTACAGCAAGTTTTTTCATTGAATTGTCCTCTTGGGGTGATTTCACATTTCTGACTATTCTGCCGGTACTGGTGATGCCTCTCGGCCGGGTTCCTGCAGCAGGGTTCGGTTGACCCGGGTAAGAGCCAATCGCTTCCAGATCACAAAGATTGAAGGAATGACGAAAAGGGTTAGCAGCGTGGCAGTCGCCATCCCGCCTACCATCGGGGCTGCAATGCGCTGCATGATCTCCGAACCGGTGCCTTGGCCATACATGATCGGAATTAGACCGGCGAAGATTGTCGCCACCGTCATCACTTTGGGGCGTACTCGTAGAAGTGCGCCTTCGAATACCACCTCTTCGACATCATCGGTTGTCAATTTGCGCTGTGCCTCAGCCGCGAGGTTTTTTCGCTTTTCCCAAGCTAGATTGAGATACAGCAGCATAACAATCGCGGTTTCAACCGCGACACCGGCCAGCGCAATGAACCCCACCAGAACAGCGACAGAGATGTCGAAGCTTAAGTACCACAGGAACCAGACACCTCCTGCGAGGGCAACCGGCAAGGCAGCAAGGATGATCCCAACCTCGATTACTCGATTGAAGGCCAAAAATAACATCAGTGTGATGATAAGCAGCGTGGCCGGTGCTACCAGCTTCAGCCGCTCCTGCATGCGCTCAATGTACTCGTACTGACCGGACCATGTGATCGAGTAGCCAGGCGGCAATTCCACTTCGTCGACGACCAGTTGACGGGCTTCGGTTACGTAGCCTCCCAGATCCCGGCCCGCGATGTCGATGAAGACAAAACCAGTGCGGCGTGCGTTTTCAGACCGGATCATACCGGGCCCATCCACCACTTTAACCTCTGCTAGGTTGCCAAAGGGGATATGCGCACCGGACGGTGTGACCACCGGAAGGTCGCGCAGGCGTTCGGGACTGTTTCGCCACTCCTGGGGGTAGCGAAGGTTTATTGGAAACCGCTCGAGGCCTTCCACGGATTCCGACACCTGCATCCCGCCGATGGCGGTCTGAACGACATCCTGCACTTCACGCACGCTCATCATATAGCGCGCAGCGGCATCGCGGTTGACGTCGATCTCCACAAAGCGTCCTCCAACTGGCCGCTCTGCATAGGCTGATGCCGTGCCGTCGATACCTGCAACCACGCGCTCGATATCGACACCAATCTGCTCGATGACGCTCAAATCAGCGCCGGAGATTTTGACGCCGACGGGTGTCTTGATCCCTGTGGCAAGCATGTCGATGCGGTTCTTAATCGGCTGAATCCAGACGTTGGTCACACCAGGAATTTGCACGGCGCGGTCGAGCTCGCCGCGTATGCCTTCCATCGTCATGCCCTCGCGCCATTCGGATTCAGGTTTCAGCTGAATCGTCGTCTCGATCATTGTGAGCGGAGCGGGATCCGTGGCGGTATCGGCGCGTCCAAGCTTACCATGCACCGTCGCGACCTCAGGGACCGTAGCAATCAGCCGGTCAGATTGCTGCAGCACTTCGCGTGCCTTGCCGATGGAAGCACCGGGATACAGTGTCGGCATGTAGAGGAAATCGCCCTCGTTCAGCTCTGGCATGAACTCGGTTCCGATACGCTGCAGCGGCCACCACATGGAAGCGACGAGCACACCGGCAAGCAACGTCGTGGCCCAGGGCCACGCGACAGCAGCATCCAGAAAGGGTCGATAGATCCAGATCACGATACGGTTCAGAGGGTTCTTGTGCTCCGAAAGAATCCGGCCGCGCACAAAGTATCCCATCAGAACTGGTACCAGCGTGATGGAAAGGATCGCCGCCGCTGCCATTGCGTAGGTCTTTGTGAAGGCCAGCGGCTTGAAAAGCCGCCCTTCCTGGCTTTCCAGAACAAAGACCGGCAAGAAGCTCACGGTGATGATTGCCAGGGAAAAGAAAAGTGCTGGCCCTACTTCGGTTGCGCATTCGGTGACGAGGCGCCAGCGGTTCTGATTGGTCAGCTTTTCCTTCTCTAGCCTTCGATGCATGGCTTCGATCATGACGATGGCCGCATCCACCATCGCGCCGATGGCGATGGCAATCCCGCCCAAACTCATGATGTTGGCATTCACCCCCTGCAGCTTCATGATGATGAAGGCTGCAAAGATGCCGAGAGGCAGTGACAGAAGGATCACCAGGGACGAGCGAATGTGCAGCAAGAAGGCTGCACAGACCAGAATGACAACGATAAATTCTTCGGTCAGCTTTGTTTCGAGATTCTCGATTGCACGCTCGATAACGCCCGCGCGGTTGTAGGTCGTGACAAGCTCAACGCCTTCAGGCAGGTTTGCCCGCAACTCTTCGATACGCGCCTCAACAGCCTTGATCGTGGCCAGGGCGTTCCCGCCCCACCGCAGGATGACGACACCGCCAACGGCATCGCCTTCGCCGTTAAACTCCCCGACGCCGCGCCGCATTTCCGGCCCAAGGCGGATGTCTGCCACGTCGCCAACTGTCAGTGCTGCACCGCGTTCGTTGACCATAAGCGGTGCTTTGGCCAGGTCCGCCAGTTCATCAACATAACCAGTAGAGCGGATCATGAATTCCGCCTCGCCCATTTCGATCACAGAACCGCCGGTCTCGCGGTTGGCGTTTTGAATGGCACTGCGGATTTGCGGCAGGGTGACGTCAAAGGCTCGCAGTTTGTTCGGGTCCACAACGACCTGATACTGTTTGACCATCCCGCCTATGGTTGCGACCTCGGACACACCATCGACGGTTTGCAGCTCATACTTTAGAAACCAATCTTGGAGTGTCCGCAGCTGGGCCAGGTCGTGCCCGCCTGTCCGGTCAATAAGCGTATATTGGTAGATCCAGCCGACACCGGTTGCATCCGGCCCGAGCTGGGGCGAAACCCCTTCTGGAAGGTTCGCAGTAATCTGACCCAGATATTCGAGAACGCGGGTGCGAGCCCAGTAAAGGTCCGTGCCGTCCTCAAAAACGACATAGACGTAGCTGTCGCCGAAAAAGGAAAACCCCCTCACGTCACTGGCTCCGGGCACAGAAAGCATGGCAGTGGCAATGGGGTAAGTGACCTGATCTTCAACGACCTGGGGGGCTTGCCCGGCATAAGGCGTGCGGACAATGACCTGAACATCCGACAAGTCGGGAATAGCATCTACGGGAGTTTCGCGGACCGCCCAGACACCGATCACGCCCATCATGACTGCAAGTGCTAGAACTACGAAGCGATTTGCAACAGAAGCCCGTATTACAGAAGCGATCATTGAGTCACCTCAACCGGCTTTGTGCCTACCAGGGTCATTGAGAAGTCTGCATTCTGGGTGAAAAGCAGAGTCACTTCTTGTCCATCCGGCAATCCAGTTAAGTCGAGGGCTGGATCAATCGAGAAGTCCATGGTCATTCCCGGCATGCCAATCTGCGTCACTGGACCGTGGGTGATGTTCACCGTCCGCGTTGCGGAGTCGACACTATTGATCTTGCCCAACACCTCCATCGGCGGTGAGACCGTTTCCACCCCGGTGAGCACCAGGGTCATGCCGTCCGGCCGCGCAAAGGTCAGCGCCAATTCTTTGCCGACCGGAAGGCTGGTAATCTCCAGCTCTTCACCCACTTGGAAATTCATGGTCATGTCTGGCATGCCAATTTCCATGATAGGGCCGTGAGTTATCGTGACCATGCGGGTTTCCGCGTCGACCTGGTCAATGGTTCCTGAAACGAGAACCTCTGAAGCTCCCTCGGAGGTGTTTGGCTCATTGGTCTCTGGAGGTGTGTCTGCAATGGGCTGGAAGCCTGCAGCCCGGACAGCGGTAATGGTGAACATCCCGTCATCACTTTTTGAGAGATCGAACTCGACTGGCACATCCAGGGGTACTTCGGCAGTGTCTAGGCCTGCCACTGGCATATCCATTTGCATTGCAGGCCAGCCGAGTTCCGGAATAGGTTCATGTGAGAGCGACAGCTTTCCGTCCGTTGTCACGCCACTCACAATGCCGGTGCCTGTGGCAGCAACACTGTCGTCTGGACCAAGCTCAATGAGCCCGAGCAGGCCATCTGCTCCACGAGACAGCCGAAACGACACCTGTTGACCTTCAGCCAAACGCGAAAGAGAAACATCAGCCCGGATCGGGAAACTAGACGTCATTTCCGGCCAGTCGAGGCTGTCCAGGGCTCCGTGCCGGATCTGTGCGGTCCGGGCCTCAGGATCCAGCGCAGCCAGCTCGCCTGACCCACGTGCAGGGGCCTCGTCAGTCGGCGCCATGCGCATGAGCCCGGCGCTCAGTGCGCTTTCGCTGTCGATCAGGAATTGGGCCGAGGCAACAACCTCTTCCCCCGGCGCCAGCCCTTGTGCGACTTCTGTCCGCCCGCCGCCGCCGAAATTGTCACGCAGCCCCGCGGTGATGAGACGGGGTTTGAAAGTGCCGTCGCCGGTTTTCAGTATCACCCGTTCTGCGGCGCCGGTTCGGATAACAGCCTCGGTCGGGACCGTGAGCGCCATGCGGTTTTCTGACGGGATCAGGCTGACCGTGCCGAACATGTTCGGGCGTAGCAGCATGTCGGAGTTGTCAAATTGCAAGCGAACGGGAAGAGTCCGGGTTACTGCGTCAAGTTCAGGGTAGATGTAGTCAACTGAACCTTTGAAAACACGGCCGGGCAGATGCTCGAAACGCGCTTCAGCAAGCATATTGTCAGTCAGCTTTGCAATGTCGCGCTCAAAAACATCGACAATTAGCCAAACGGTTGAAAGCTCTGTCAGCGATGCAGCGCGTGTACCGGGCTGCAGAAACATTCCGTCCGCAGCCTCAAGTGAAATCACAACGCCGTCCTGAGGAGCCTCGACTTCAATGTTGCGCTCGGGAATGCCGCTGGTTGCAATACGCTCGATTTGCCTGTCAGACATGCCGTGACTGCGTAGTTTGTTACGGGCAGCATCAATGATCTGAGGGTTTCCCGCCTCAATGGCGCGAACCAGATCACCGGCTGACGAGCCGATCTGAGGAGAGAACATCTCAAACAAGACATCGCCCTTTTGAACGGGGTCTCCAACAGCGCGCACATTCAGCATTTCGATCCAACCGTCCACGCGAGTGTGAACATGGCTTGTCCGGTGCTCGTCATAGCCGACGAAACCAACGGTTTCGATCTTGCCGGAAACCTCGGACATGCGTGAAATCGCGGTACGGACGCCAATGGCGTTAATCTCTGCCGCAGATAGCTGCACTTCTGCAGGATCGCCGGAAGGCTCTTGGCCTGCATATACAGGGACAAGATCCATGCCCATGGGGGACTTACCCGGCCCCGGTTGCCGGAATTTCGGATCCATCGGTGCAACCCAATACAAGATTTCGGCCTCGTTTGCCCCGGTCATTGACGACGGGTTGAGGAAAAGTCTTTCGAGAGAGATGCCTCCAGCAACCCCTGCAGCAAGCGCAAGAATACCGAGAGCTAAATAGCGTCCACGCATGGAAAACCTCGTTTTGGCTTGCGACATGCAAGCCTTGTCTGATCAGAAACAGATGGCGCACTCGATTGAGCGCCAAGCGGATTCAATCAGATTGAACGGGGAGGACGATCATGCGGGAGCTCTGACCTGGAAAATACTCCAGCCGAGCTCGCTATCACGAGTTGAACAGATACCAGGCGGCGCTCAACAGACAGAATTGGTGCTGCGTTGAATTCATGAAAACAGCAGACAGCCACTGAACAAGTGGCATTCCGTTCTTCACCAAGGGTTTCACAGTCGCCATTTTGATGGTGCCCGTGCTGCATTCGTTTTGCCACTTTGTGCAAAGTGCAATTCTCGTGCTGTGCGTCAGAAACAGCTAGGGTGGTTTTTGCGGGAGGCGATGCGTGAGCAGAAATTGCTGCAAGCGTGTTCAGGAAAACCACAGCAACAAGGATGGTTGACGCAACGGTGCGTATCAACCGACCAAAGTCACTCCTGAACCCAGTAACTGCCATAGCGTGGCACATAATGAAAATTTTCTTCGGCGCAACCCCTCCCCGTGCGAAATGAAGGCCTCCAGGTTCCTTAGTTCTGAGCTGATAATACTGGAGTAATTCATTGGGCGCGTTGTCTCCCAAGCCTAGGCAATCGCTTCCCTGCGCATCATCTAGGCTCTCTTCAGCAGTTCGTCTTCTTAGAAACACTGATGATCGCTCTCTGCTCAGAAAGGCCGCAAAGGTACTGAACGTTTTGTGGCGAACTGACGAAAGCGCACCCGGTTCGCAAATGTATCAAAACGTATCCTTGAGTTGGAGACCCGCACTGGCTAGCTAGATAGAGCGAAGGCAAACGGAGCTGTTTTGATGCGCTCAAAAGCGGGGAAATTGTGGATATCGTTGACGCTGGTATTGTTGCTGGCGCTGTCCGCGCTTTTCGCGCCCCTGACTGCAGAAGTAGACAATCGGGCTGAAGCTGTTCCTGTTGCCCAGCATGAAACGGCAGACGGGCACAGCCATTCCAGCCCTGGCCTATGCCACAAGGCTGCGGCCTGTGAGGTGCCGGTTGCACTGCAGCCCTGTCAGCAAGTTTCCATCACCGAAAAAGCAGGAAAGCTGGCGGTCGCCCTGAATGATTCCGGCTTGGCTTCTGTGGCGCCTGAAGCGCACCTTCCACCTCCCAAAACGTGATCCCAAGCACCTGAGCCCACTACTTGCCATTCCCTTCGCTTGAGAACTGCAGAAGCGTGCAATTGCACCGTTCTATGAGTGAATGCTGCTTCGGGTGATCCTAGCGAGTAAGAAGCTGCGCTTGCGGATGCCTGCAGGGGCCAACTGATCAACATCTCAACAGACCAAAGGACTGACGATGCCACCCATCGCACCTTGGCGCGCGGCCGTTGCCGGCGCCGCCCTTGCCCTGTCCGCGGCTGCCGCCGCCCAGGCCGCGACCTATGACATCACCGTGGACAAGATCCGCATTAACGCCGGGGACTTCCGCAAGTCTGGTGTCGGCTACAACAACAGCCAGCCCCCGACCATCCTGCGCTTTAGGGAAGGCGAGGAGGTTACGTTGAACGTGACCAACAACCTGCGCGAAGACACCTCGATTCACTGGCACGGGCTGATCCTGCCGTTTGACCAGGACGGGGTGCCGAAGATCAGCTTCGACGGCATCAAGCCGGGCGAGACCTTCACCTATAAATTTCCGATCGTGCAGGCGGGCACTTATTGGTTCCACAGCCATTCCGGGTTCCAGGAGCCGGACGGGGCCTATGGCGCCATCGTTATCGAGCCGAAACGCGGCGAAACGGTGCGGGCGGACCGCGACTATATAGTGCAGCTGACTGACACACATCCGCACCGCGGCAAGCGGATCATGCGGAACCTCAAAATGTCGGCGGATTACTACAACCGCTCGCAGCGCACGCTGCAGGACTTGATCCAGGATTCCGGCAGCATGGGGCTGAAAGCGGCGCTGGAAGACCGCAAGATGTGGGGCCGGATGCGAATGATGCCGACCGACATTGAGGACGTTCAGGGCTTTGCTCCGATGATCAATGGCCAGAGCACCGCGCAGAACTGGACTGGCCTGTTTAAGCCAGGCGAGAAAGTCCGGCTGCGGTTGATCAACTCGTCTGCGATGGCCTATTTCGATGTGCGGATTCCCGGTCTGAAAATGACCGTGGTGCAGGCAGACGGCAATGACGTGAAGCCAGTCGCAGTGGATGAGCTCCGTATCGCGGTGGCTGAGACCTATGACGTGATTGTACAGCCCCGGGAAAACCGGCCCTACAGCATTGTCGCGGAATCCATGGGCCGCACCGCGATGGTGCGCGGCACCCTGGCGCCGCGCGAGGGGCTGGTCGGACCGGTCCCCGAAATGCGCCCCAAGCCGCGGCTAACTATGGCCGATATGGCCGGCATGATGGGTGACATGGGCATGGAAGGCCATGTGATGCGCAGCGACACCGGCATGTCGGACAGTGTCATGATGATGCCGGGCATGGATCACAGCCAGCACGAGATGCCGGCCGCCTCTGACAGCCCGTCCATGGCCGGAATGGACCATGGCCAGCACAACATGGCTGCGCCGACCAAAGCTGAACCGATGGCTGAAATGGACCATAGCCAGCACAATATGAGCGGGGCCAAGAAATCCAAAGGCGGCGCAATGGCCGGGATGAACCACGACGGGCATCAAAGGATGATGGCTGGCGAACAGGAAGGCTTTTACGCGGCGGGCAGCGGGCTGACTCCCAGCGCGGCAAACGGTGGAAAATTCCTGTCCTATGAAGATCTCAGCGCCCGCCGGCCGTTCTATAGGGACCGTCCGGCGACACGGGAGATCGAGCTGCGCCTCACTGGCAACATGGAGCGCTACATCTGGTCGATCAACGGCAAGAAGCTGTCCGAGGCCGAGCCGCTGCGGCTGAAGTACGGCGAACGGGTCCGGTTCAAATTCGTCAATGAAACCATGATGGCCCACCCGATGCACCTGCACGGCATGTGGACGATTCTGGATACCGGCAAAGGCCGCAGGGATCCCATCAAGCACACCGTCAGCATCGCGCCAGGCACCACCGTCTACACCGAAACCGAAGTCGATGCGACTGGCCAGTGGGCCTTCCACTGCCACCTCTCCTACCACGCCGACGCGGGCATGTTCCGCAAAGTAATCGTCGAAGGCGGCCCGGCTTGACCCTGCAAGATCAGAAAGAGACGCAAACATGAGCAAAACACGCAACGCGGCCTTTGCCGCGGCCGGCGCGGCGGCACTTTGGTCCGCCCCTGCCGGAGCAGAGCAGCAGATCTACGGCTTTCAGGCAGAGCAGCTGGAATACCGGAAAAGCGACGGCGCGGACACGTTCGTCTGGGATTTCGACGCCCTGATCGGCAACGATGAGCTGAAGCTTGTCTGGCGCAGTGAAGGCGAGCGGATTCAGGGCGCAGGCGGGTTCGAGGCCCTGGAAAACCAACTGCGGCTGCAGTTCCCGGTTTCCACCTTCTTTGATGCGGTGGCCGGGGTGCAAGCCAGCATGCCGGAAGGTCTTCCGGACCGCTACAATGCGGTTCTGGGCCTCAAAGGGCTGGCGCCGCAGTGGTTCGAAATCGACGCCGACCTGTACCTCTCGGACAACTCATTCTTCCGGTTCGAGGGCGAGTATGAGGCTGCGCTGACCAACCGCCTGATCCTGACTCCGAACCTCGAGCTGACAGTGCCGCTGCAGGATGATCCAGCCTACGATCAAGCGGCTGGCGGCGCCACGGTCGAAGCCGGGCTTCGGCTGAGCTACGACCTGATCGACCGGGCGGTCTCTCCCTACATCGGCGTCAACTACGAGGAATCCTTTGGCGGCACAGCGGATCTGCTGCGCGCCAGCGATGAAGAGAACGGCGTGTTCTCAGTCGTCTTCGGGACCAGACTAATGTTCTGAAGCTACTACGCCCGGCCGGGTCAGCCTGGCCTGGCTCAAACCCTTCCCGCCACTGTTTCGGCGGCAGAAGGGCAACTCCCCTTCTCTAGATCAAGGAGATACCAATGAAGAAGCTTTTCCTTTCCGCGGCGCTGGCCGCCCTGGCCAGCCCCCCTGTTCTGGCCGGTGTATCAGGCCACGGCGACGGCCATGGCGCCCATGGCAGCCATGGCGAACAGATGGCGGCCGGCATGCCGGGGAACCGCAGCAAGGTCAACCGCACAGTGAAAGTGATTATGAAGGAAACCGACGACGGCGAGATGATCTTCACGCCCTCTGCCATGGAGTTCAAGCAGGGCGAAACCATCCGCTTTATGGTGGTAAATAAAGGCGAACTGGACCACGAATTCGTCCTGGACACGCCGGAGCGCAACGCCATGCACAAGCAGGCCATGTCGGAGCAGATGGAAATGCACAACACGCCGAACGCCGTCACCCTGGCCCCCGGCAAGCGCGGCGAAATCATCTGGAACTTCAGCAATGGCGGAACATTCGAATTCGCCTGCCTGATCCCGGGCCACTATGAATCCGGCATGTACGGCCAGGTTGCAGTCCAATGATCTGCTGAGTGCCGCTGCCTACCCCCTCAGGCAGCAGCACCGCGGCGCGGCAGCTCCAATGGGGCTGCCGCATTTCCCTCTATCTCAGCAGACTTACTTCAATGCCGCCCGAGCACAGGTTCCCGCACTACCATTCTTTTGCCCATGAGACCGCGAATTGGCTGGGCTTCAGCTACGGTGAAACCTCTCCGGAATGGGTGCATCCGGCGATGCATCTCGTATTGCTGCTGGCCCCGGCTCTGCTGGCAATCTCCGCGGCTACGCTGCTTGGCCGGGCGCTCCATCTGCGGCTTGCGCGTTCCTTCGCTAGCCTGGTGCCTCCTACGGCCGTGTCCGTCGCCGGTCTTGACCGGAACCTAGTTACCCACATTGTCCAGACCACGCGCCGGCATCAGTTTTCCCTGCTGCTTCTGAGCCTGTCTTTATTGCCTGTGTTGTATCTATCGTTGGAACTGCCCAAGCAGATAGTGAACAACGTATTGAGCAAATCGCACGCACCGCTGAGCCTGTTGGGATTTGACCTGACTGCTACACAGCATCTGGCAGTTCTGAGCGGTGTTTTTCTGCTGGCAATCACGCTGAACGGTGTCGGGAAGTACCTGCTGAATGTGCTGAAAGGGCGGCTTGCCGAACGCTGTCTCAGACGTCTCCGGCTGCTCATCTATTGTCGTTGGCGCAAACAAGCCGGTCACCTGCGAAAAAGCGAGCTTCCGCAAATTTTGGGGCAGGAAGCAGAGCCGATTGGCGGCTTTGCAGCGGATCTGGTTGCGCTTCCGGTGACCCAGGGCGGAACGTTGCTTACCATCCTGCTGTTCATGTTCATTCAGGATCCGATCCTTGGTGCTGCAGCGCTGACTATTCTGCCGCTGCAACTGTTTCTGCTGCCCTTTCTGCAGCGGATCTTGAACCGGCTGAGCCGGGAACGTATTCAAGAGATGCGGAGACTCACCCGCGGTCTAACGGAACAGCTGAACCCGGCGCAGGACCGCCCCAGAGATGTGCTGCTTACAATGGCCTCGTTGCGGCAGTTGGAGGCGATCCGCAGGCGGATCCACCGAGTGAAGTTCTTTGCCAAGGCGTTGAACAATTTCCTGACCGCGCTGACGCCGTTCCTCTTCTATTCGCTAGGCGGGTACTTTGTGCTTGAGGAACGCATCACTCTGGGCGCTTTGATCGCGGTATTGGCGGCGCATAAGGATTTCTCAGCTCCGCTCAAAGAGCTGTTCCGCTTTTACCAGCAGCTCGAAGATACCCGGATACGCTACAAGGAGATCCTGGGGTTTCTGTTGGAACAGCAGCAAGCGGATTTAAAGCCGGCAGTGAAAAGCTGACATCCAGCAGCGCTGCTGCCCAGCCTTCTGGCGGAAGAAGCCATGCAAACAAGTCCGTCCGATCTCAGTGGATCCCGTTTGCGCGTTGCAGCTCTCGCACGTAGCGTGTCACCAGGTTGACTTCGCCATCAGTCACCCCGGGCACTGGCGGCATGTTTCCGAACCGCCAGTGATGTGCTCGAACGCCGTTTTTGGCAGCCAGCAGGAATGTGGTATCGGAGTGGTGGCTTGGCTCATAGATCTTGTGAACTAGCGGTGGGGCAACCCCTTCCTGACCAGCGGCGTTTTCGCCATGGCAGGATGCGCATTTGGCCTCAAAGATGTGTTTTCCGATCTGCGCGTTTTCAGAAAGGGTCTCGGGCAGCTTCACCTCAACAATAGCTACGCCCTCCAATATGGCTTCCGCTGCTCCCGGCTTCTGCTCTGTTGGTCGGGAAACGCCCCACATGGCAAATCCGCCGACGGCAATCACTGCTATTGCAAGTAAAAGGCCCGTTCTGTTCATGTCTTCCCCATCCAATTGTCAAAGTCGCCACCGTTGCGGGAGCTGTCCTGGCGGCCATTAGGTTTGCGGCCTTCCAGAGCAGGAAGATCAACGCCTGTACGGCCCGTGATTTGTATCGGAATGTATCCGAATTTGTCCGGTCTCACTGCCCAAGCGGCAGCTTCAGCACGGCGCAGAGACCGCCCTCTGGCTGGTTGCGCAATGTGAGGCTGCCGCCATGCGCGCGCAGGATGGTGCGGGCAATCGACAACCCCAGCCCGTGTCCGCCGGTTTCAAGCGAGCGAGAGTCTTCCAATCGCGTGAAGGGGTCGAATACACGCTCCAAGTCAATTTCCGGAATACCCGGTCCTGGGTCCGACACAGTGATTACGGCGGCGCCGTCCTGTAATCGATATTCAACCTGCGCCGCGCCGCCATACCTCAGCGCGTTTTCAATCACATTGCGCAGAGCCCTGCGCATGGCGTTCAGCCGCAGGCAGATCTGGACGGGATCCCCAGGCAGCAGTTCAAAACCGTTCAGCATGTCGTTTCGTAAAGCCTGGAGAAAACTGCCCAGCTCGCAGTCTTCAGGCTTCTCTGCGTCCGCCAGACCACGGGCAAAGGAGAGTGTTGTTTCGACCATGCTCTGCATCTCCCCGATAAGGGATATCATGCTACTGCGGGTTTCATCGTCTTCCACAAACTCTGCCCGCACCCGCATGGCTGTCAGCGGCGAGCGCAGGTCGTGGCCTAAGGCGGCAAGCATCCGGGTGCGCTCGGCAACCAGGCTGGTTATTCGATGCTGCATCCTGTTGAACGCATGAATGAGCTCTTGTATCTCCTGAGGCCCATCTACGGGAAGCGGTTCAGTAGCTTCCTCCCCCCCCAGGTTTTCAGCCGCTGAGGAAAGCATGCGCAGGGGAGCCGTGACACGGGTCAGCACAAACAGAAAAATTGCAGCCAGGATGAAGCCTGTGCTGAGGGCAAAGGTGATCGTCGGCTGCAAAGACCATTGCAGCGGTGGCCGCTCGAACAATGTGGCTGCGTTCAGCCATTGGCCATCGCTCAGCGCAATTGACAGGTTCAATTCAATTGCCAGCATCTGGCCGCGCATCATTTCCCGATGGATCTCAGCCATCTCTGGTTCCAGATAGGGAAGTGGCAGTCCAGCACTATCAGTCTCGTGCAGTTCAGCCCGGACCTCCCGGTTGGTGTCTCCGCCCAGAAGCGCGCGAACCCGCGCCTCCGCAGCACCATCAGTGTCATGTGAAGTGTGCGTTACGGCCGGGCTGCCGCTAAGTTCGAAACGCACCAGGGGAGAATTGGCAGCCCGGAGTATCGAGGGATGGAGGGACGGGGGAGCTTCTTCAATCAGCCTTGCGACATTGGCTGCCCTGCCGGCGGCTTCGGTGCTCATCGCAGCCCGGATCGCTAAGCTGCGTTCCCCAGACAAGAAAAACAGGCTTACGCCTTGTGCGGCAGCCAGCGCCAGCACGACCAAAAGCACTAACTGCGACCGCAATCTGCGCGGAATAAAACTCATTGATCCAGAACCTCAATATCTACGGACAGGCAGTATCCGCCGTTGCGAACCGTAGTAATCAGGCGCGGGCGCAAGGGATCACTCTCTATCTTGCGGCGGAGGCGGCTGATCTGATTGTCAATTGTCCGATCCATTGGCGCCGCTGCACGGCCAGCGGTCAGATCCATCAACTGATCGCGGCTCAGTACCAGGCGGTTTCGCTCTAGCAGCGCGACTAGCAGCTTGAATTCGGAGCCGGTCAACGCCGTTTCTTGTCCTGCGCTGTCGAGGATCACCCGCCTGTCGCTATCCAAAACCCATTGCCCGAACTTCACACGTTTTCCTGCCAAGCGGCCTGCGGGTGGTTCTTCCTTTGCTGTACGGCGCAGGATGGCCCGGATGCGGGCCAACAGCTCGCGCGGGTTAAAGGGTTTGGCCAAGTAGTCGTCTGCACCGGTTTCCAGCCCGGTGATCCGGTCGTGCTCCTCGCTCAAGGCGGTCAACAGCAGTACAGGCAATTGCCCTTCTTGAGATAAGCGTTTGCAAACGGACAGCCCGTCCTCACCTGGCATCATCACATCCAGAACAACCAGATCGAAGCTTCCGGAGGTGAGCATCGCATCCATTTCTTTGGCGTCTTTGGCGGCGGAGGACCGCAGGCCGTTTTTCTCCAGGTAACGTGTGACCGCTGACCGGATTTCACGGTGATCGTCGACCACCAGAATATGGGGGGTGTTGCTCATACTTGTTTGAAATATACGAACACTGCAGCAAGGTTCGAGAGAGATTTGTCGCGAAGTGTATCAGAGGCAGCTTCGCTTGCTTCTCTGTTTGCGCAGTAATGAAAACACATAGCAGCGAGCGAGCAGTGTGAGGTTACCTGACTTGCAGAAGAGCTTTCTTGCTTATCTGCGAGTGCATTAACTTAAGGACCCACATGAACGAGCCGTATTGTCCGGCAGAGTGAATTGCGACGGTCGGCCGCTTGACCCGGATGGGTAGGAAAGGCATCGTTGTCTGTGTCCGTGAACTTAGCCACGAAAACGGGATAAACTGAGCAGTGCGCCTCTTTACCAGACTGGAAATTGGGTATTTGCTGCTGGCTGCGGGTCTACTCGTCGCAGTTATCTTCCTGTCTGCAAGCCAGGCCAATGCACACGGGGCTGGCGGCGGAGCGCATATCGCTGTCACTGTTCAGGACATTGATCAAGAACAGGCGGGCAGTGGCCATACTGAACACTGTCATGGCAGTTCGCTCTGTGGTGGTTTTGCTGTTCTCATAGGCAATTGCCTTTCAATGCGGCCAAGCATGCAGATCTCTCGTCATGATATGCCGCTGGCCCTATTGAGGCCGTTTACGATCACTGGCTTTGATCCGCCGCCTCCCCGTTACCTTTCCTGAACACTGATCCTGCGCCTTCAAAGCGCAATCTCAAACTATTTCAGGAAAACAAGATGACACTTTCCAAACTGGTTTCCGGCGCCGCATTGGCGTCGCTCATTGCTGTAGCTGCTCATGCCCACAGCGGTGCAACAGGCATCGTAAAGGAACGGATGGATGGCATGGGAGTTATGAAAGACAGCATGAAAGTGCTGGCTCCGATGATGCAGGGGAAAACAGCCTATGATGCAGCGGCAGTTAGAAGAGAAGCTGAAAAAATAGGAGCCCATGCAGGTGAGGTCCTGACGACGCTCTTTCCGGAGAGTTCAAATGGGCATCCATCTGAAGCCAAGGCTGAGATATGGACCGATTGGAAAGGTTTTATCGATCTCGCGGAAAGATTGCAGACCTATTCTGATGGCCTGGCCTCGGCGGCGGAGAACGGGTTGATGATGTCAGAAACCCAAGGGACAGGCATGATGTCCAACGGCACAATGATGGGATCATCTCATATGGGTTCAGGAAGCATGATGGGCGGCAGCATGATGGGCGGCGGCGCAATGATGGGCGGCAGTCCAAGTGCCGAGGCCCTGTCCCAGATGCCTGCCGACGGCGTGTTCATGATGCTGAGCCAAACCTGCTCTGCCTGCCATACCCGTTTCCGTGAGGAGTGAGGCTGGGTCATGAAGCGCATATTACGTTTTGCCCTTGGCACCGCAGTTACGGCGTCGGCAGCCCTGGCCGCAGTGGTCGCTTGGCCTATCGGCGTGCCGCTGAGCGAGCTTAACCTCGAGGGAGATGTGAACCGCGGAGCCTATCTGGCCAGAGCATCTGGCTGTATCGCTTGCCACACCGACTTTTCTAGCGGCGGAGCATCTTTGGCGGGTGGGGTAAAGCTCGATACTCCATTCGGTACTCTGTATTCGCCCAATCTCACATCGGACAGCGAACATGGACTCGGCAGCTGGACGGTTGAAGAGTTTGCACAGGCTGTCCGCCAAGGTGTTTCCCCTGACGGACAGCCCTATTATCCGGCCTTCACCTACCCGTTCTACGGGAACTTCACGGATCAGGATATTGCTGATCTCTGGGCTGCTTTTGAGACAGTTCCGGCTGTGGCCGAGCCGTCGAGGCAGCAAGAGATGGAGTTTCCGTTCGACCAAAGATGGGGGCTGAAACTGTGGCGAGCGGTGTTTCTTGAGCCTCCAAGAACTGAGCCCGTTCCCGGGAACAGTGAAGTTTGGAATCGCGGGCGGCTTCTGGTGGAGGGTGCCGCACATTGTGCCGCGTGTCACACGGGGCGGAACTTAGTCGGAGCCCGGAAAACAGACACAGAGCACTTCAAGGGCAACAATACACTGCCAGGGGGTGGGAAAGCTCCGGCCATCGATTACTTGTCTCTCCGGAAACGCGGCTGGACCGTCGACAGTTTAGCATACGCACTGCGCAGTGGCATCATGCCGGATGGCGATGCATTCGGCGGAACGATGGGAGAAGTCGTTCTCTATGGAACTGCCTTTCTGACAGAGAACGACCGTAAGGCTATGGCGACCTATCTTCTGGATGATCATTCCGGTGATTGAAGATTTCGCAGAAAAGCACGCCCGGCACTGAAAAGAAGGATGGCATGAACCTCAATCGTCGGCAGGCCGCAGGTATGAAGACTTGGTTGGACATTACATGATAACAATTTTCGCCATAAAGAAGACCGCCCTAGCTGGAGTTTTTGCTATCTTGGTTGGGGTTGGTTCAGCTCACGCGCAGACGCAACCGGCCAACGCTGACCCTTCAACGGGTGAAGAGCTTTATGCTGAACACTGCGCCAGTTGCCACGGCGTGAATCTTGAAGGGCAAGACGATTGGCAGTCCCTCTGATAGAGATGGCGTGCTTCGGGCGCCACCGCATGACCGCACAGGTCATACTTGGCACCACGATGATGCTGTGCTGTTTACCTATACTAAATTTTGGGGGGAAAGCCGCGCTCTTAAACATGGGGGTAACGGGAGTCATCAGTGGAATGCCGGGATTTGAGGACAGGCTTTCCGATCAAGATGTTTGGGACATTCTAGCTTTCATAAAGTCAACTTGGCCGGAGCGCCTACAGGAGGCCCAGAAGCAACGCACGCTAATGACACAACCCCAAGGAAACTAATGTGAGACTGATTTTCATGTGGTTACTGACAGCCGTTGTTTCACTGTAGGCAAACTGCGCGGCGGTGCCATCATGAAGCAAGATGGCAGTTCAGGGCCGCCCGTGTCGGCCAGAACCAATTGGCTTTGATTGACAGCGGGGTGTCGGTTCCGGCGGATTAACCCAATTTAGTCATCGCTTG
>NZ_JAKFZM010000063.1:0-19357 GCF_021654205.1 Leisingera sp. MMG026
GGTCATTCCTGTTGCGGTTCATGGCCGCCATCGCCGCCTTGGCATGTCGCGCTTCAATGCAGACTGCGGGCAAGCCTGCGCTCGTGAGGCGGTTGTAAAGCCACTGCGGCAATGGCCCGGCTTCGAAACCAACTCGCCCGAAAGTGCCGTCGATACCAGCCAGCACTTTGCCGATGTCGGGACCGCCTTTGCCTCAAGGATCATTCCGCACTCGGCATCGGCAACACAGATGCTGGTCATCTCGAGTGAGACGTCGAGGCCCACATACAATACTCTAGTCATGGCCGTTCTTACGGACTGTTGTGACTGCAAATGTCGCGTTGTTTGCTGGCGCCCAGGTGGTTTTCCTGCCAGGATTCGATGCGGATGCGATCCTAGATGCACTGCGCCGTCTTTCAGTTGCCGGGGTTGAGGCGCGGATCATGAAGGACGTTGCAGGGGCGCCTGGCGGAGAGATCGGCGTGCTGGAGGTGCGCGGAGCCAACGCGTTCCAGGGCTATTGGCAGGTGCCGGAGAAAACCGCCGAAGAGTTGTGGCCGGACGGCTGGTTCATCACCGGCGATATGGCCAGGACTGATGCTGAAGGCTATGTCACCATTGTCGGACGCGTGAAGGATCTGGTCATCACCGGCGGCTTCAATGTCTACTCCAAGGAGGTGTCGAGTCTGATCGACGGTCTGCCCGGTGTGCTGGACAGCGCGGTGATTGGCGTGCCGCATCCGGATTTCGGAGAGGCCGTGGCGGTGCTGGAGGGCGCAGGCACCAGTGCAGAACGCATCAAAACGGCGCTGTCTGGCCAGCTGGCCAAGTTTAAGCAGCCCAAGGACGTTATCCTGTTGGAGGCCCTGCCGCGCAACACCATGGGCAAGGTGCAGCAGAAAGCCCTGCGCGAGGTATACGCAGGGCTGTTTGTCTGAACAATGCAGGGCGCCGCCCGTGCCGCAAGCGGCACAGCTGTTTAGTTCTGATACGCCGAAGGGCGCGCCTCTTCCCCGCGCCATTCCCGTATCGCCTGAACCAGGATCTGGAAGGCGGAGCTTAGGAACAGCCCGCCCATGATGCCGGCCACAATCAGGTCCGGCCAGCCGGTCGCCGTGCCCCAGACGCCAAACGCGGCAATCATCACCGCCACATTGCCGATCGCATCATTGCGCGAGCACAGCCAGACAGAGCGCACATTGGCGTCGCCATCCTTGTAGCGTGCCAGCAGCATGACCGAGATCAGATTGGCGGCCAGCGCCATAAAGCCGATCACCCCCATGATCTGCGCCTGCGGCACATCGACAAAAAACACCTGATAAACGGTAGAACCGAACACCCACAGACCCATCAGCAACAGGCTGATGCCCTTGCCCAGGGCCGCCAGTGCCCGGGTGCGCAGGGTAGCGCCGATCACCGCCAGCGAAATACCATAGGTCAGCGCGTCGCCCAAAAAGTCCAGCGCGTCCGCCTTCAGCGCTTGGCTGCCCGACAGCTGGCCCGCGCTCATTTCCACCGCAAACATGGCGGCGTTTATGACGATTACCAGCCAAAGCCTGCGTTTATAATCTGCCGAGACCCCGTCAAAACGGGCGTTGTGATTGCAGCAGCCTGCCATTTCTCTTGTCCTCATTCCTGATTCGAGATCAAAGTAGGGCCTCTAGTCACTAGAGCTTCAAGAGGTTCCGCAGATGTTTTCCATCGGTCAGCTGTCCAAGACCACCGGCGTAAAGGTTCCCACCATCCGCTATTACGAGGAAATCGGTCTGCTGCCTCAGCCCGGCCGCAATGCCGGCAATCAGCGCCGCTACGGGCAGGACGGAATGAACGCGCTGGGATTCATCAAACATGCTCGCGACCTCGGTTTCCCGTTGGAAGATATCAAGTCTTTGATGGGACTGGACGGGAATCTCGGAGATGACTGCGCCGAAGCGGACCGCATTGCCCGCAGTCAGCTGGCCATTGTCCAAGACCGGATCCGCAAGCTGGAGCAGCTGGCGGCGGAGCTGGAGCGGATCAGCCATCTTTGTGACGGCGGCAATGGCGGCTGCTGCAAGGTGCTGACGGCTCTCGGTGACCACAGTCAATGCTCGGGCGATCACAGCTGAGAGTGTTTTCCCATCTCGGCTGCCGGGAAACCCGCTGTTAGAGCCGTATACTCAGCCGATCCTGCCTTGATTCTCACCAATCTGGCCACGGTGCAACAGCAGGTGGTCCAGGATCACGCAGGCCATCATCGCCTCGGCCACCGGTACGGCGCGGATGCCGACGCAGGGGTCGTGGCGGCCCTTGGTGATGACCTCCACTGCCGAGCCATCCTTGCGGATCGACTGGCGCGGGGTGAGGATCGATGACGTCGGTTTCACCGCAAAACGCACAACCACATCCTGCCCGGTGGAAATGCCGCCCAGGATACCGCCGGCGTGGTTGGAGGAATACTCCGGCCCGTTCTCGCTCATGAAGATCTCATCGGCATTTTCCGAGCCCTTGAGGCGCGCGGCATTCATGCCCTCGCCGATCTCCACGCCCTTCACGGCGTTGATCGACATCATCGCGGCGGCCAGATCAGTGTCCAGTTTGCCATAGACTGGTGCGCCGATGCCTGCGGGGACATTGCGGGCGACAACTTCGACAACGGCGCCCACCGAGTCATGCGCCTTGCGCAGACCTTGCAGGTAATCTTCCCACTCCTGCACGGCGCCGGCATCGGGGATCCAGAAGTCATTCTGCTCGATCGCATCCCAGTCGAACCGGCTGCGGTCGATCTCCAGCTCACCCATTCGGGTCATATAGCCCTTGATCTCCAGCCCCGGCACCAGCGCCTTGATTGCTTCACGTGCAACACCGCCCGCTGCAACCCGCGCTGCGGTTTCGCGCGCCGAGGAACGGCCGCCGCCGCGGTAGTCGCGGTTGCCGTATTTCTGGAAATAGGTGATGTCAGCATGGCCCGGACGGAAGGTCTGTGAAATCTCGCCGTAATCCTTGGATCGCTGGTCGGTGTTTTCGATCATCAGCTGAATCGGGGTGCCGGTGGACATGCCGTCGAACACGCCGGACAGGATTTTCACCGCGTCAGGCTCATTGCGCTGGGTGGTGTTCTTGTTCTGGCCGGGGCGGCGCTTGTCGAGCCACTGCTGCAGTATCTCCGGCTCCAGCGGCACATTCGGCGGACAGCCGTCCACGGTGGCGCCAAGCGCGGGCCCGTGGCTTTCGCCCCAGGTGGTGACGCGGAAGAGGTGTCCAAAGCTGTTCATCGACATGAGGCGCGGTCTCCTTTGCGGGACGTGCTTAGCGGGCAGGGGCCTGTGCCTCAAGAGGATTCCTGTGCGGCAACGCGGGCTGGGGCGCTGCCACCGCCGCCTGCGGCGGCTCCCCCGGGATATTTTCAGCAAGAGGAACTGAGGGGGCGCTGGCTGCGGTCCAGTTTGCCAAGGGCCATAAGTCCTGGCGGGGCTTTGGCTTGTGTTCGCGGCGTCTGGAGCATAAGGTCCGCGCGACCTCGGGGTGCGCAGCAGCGCTGAGATGACACCCGTTGAACCTGAACCGGATCACACCGGCGGAGGGAAGGTACTGGACAGCCTCCACCCTTGCCCAACGCCGCAAAGGAGGATGGCTTGAAACATCTTGTTTTTGCCGCGGGACTGCTTGGCGCCTCGGCGGCTTTTGCCGAAACGCCGGAACTTACCGTGTATACCTACGACAGCTTTGTCTCCGACTGGGGCCCCGGACCGGCAGTTGAAAAGGCGTTCGAAGACGTCTGCGGCTGCGATCTGAAACTGGTCGGCGCGGGCGACGGCGCCGCGTTGCTGGCGCGGGTGAAGCTGGAGGGCGAGCGCTCGGACGCAGACGTCGTTCTGGGTCTCGACACCAATCTGACCGCGGCGGCCAAGGAAACCGGCCTGTTTGCGGATCATTCGGTCAGCGCCGAATTTGCGCTGCCGGTCGAATGGAACGACGCGACCTTTGTGCCTTATGACTGGGGCTATTTTGCCTTTGTTCATAACGCCGATGCAGCGGTACAGGCGGATTTCCCGTCGGATTTCAAGGCGCTGGCAACCAGCGACATGAAGATCCTGATTCAGGATCCGCGCTCCTCGACCCCGGGTCTGGGCTTGCTCCTGTGGGTGAAAGCCGCCTATGGCGATGAGGCGCCGGAAATCTGGAAGAGCCTCTCTGACAACGTTGTCACCGTGACCAAGGGCTGGTCCGAGGCTTACGGCATGTTCCTGGAAGGCGAGGCCGACATGGTGCTTTCCTACACCACCTCGCCCGCCTATCACCTGATTGCTGAGGAAGACGGCTCCAAGGCGGCTGCCGCCTTTGACGAGGGTCATTACATGCAGGTGGAAGTTGCAGGCAAACTGGCAAACACCGATCAGTCTGAGCTGGCCGACCAGTTTCTGGAATTCATGGTGTCCGACGCCTTTCAGTCGATCATTCCGACCACCAACTGGATGTACCCCGCTGTGACACCGGCTGCGGGTCTGCCGGAGGGTTTCGAAACGCTGATCGCGCCAGGCAAGTCCTTGCTGCTGAGCGAAACTGAAGCGGCAGAGGTGCGGGATGCAGCGCTTGGCGAATGGCTGGACGCGCTCAGCCAGTAGGCTCCGTTCCTGGAATCAGCGCGGCACTGCTTGTCGTCGCGCTGATCTTGGGAACCTTGGGTGCTGTGGCACTCAGGGCCGAGGCCGGAACCGGATTTGGTGCCAGCGACTGGGCGGCGTTGCGGTTCACGCTCACTCAGGCCAGTCTGTCGGCGCTGCTGAGCGTCGGTCTGGCGATACCCGTTGCCCGCGCATTGGCGCGGCGACGGTTTCCAGGGCGGGCATTGCTGATTGCCCTGCTTGGCGCCCCCTTCATTCTGCCGGTGATTGTTGCCATTCTGGGCCTTCTGGCGGTGTTTGGCCGGGCTGGCTGGCTGAGCAGCTTTTTCGGCCTGTTCGGGCTGGAGCCGGTGCAAATTTATGGCCTGCACGGCGTGGTCCTGGCACATGTCTTCTTCAACCTGCCGCTGGCGACTCGGCTGATCCTGCAGGGCTGGCAGGAAATCCCGGCTGAACGCTTCCGATTGGCCGCGCAGTTGGATGCCGGTCCGCGGGCGATGTGGAGGCTGCTAGAGGGGCCGATGCTCCGGCGGGTGGCGCCGGGTGCTTTGGCTGTCGTCTTTGCCATCTGCCTTTCCAGTTTTGCGGTTGCGCTGACCCTTGGCGGCGGCCCCAGGGCGACCACGATCGAGCTGGCCATCTATCAGGCGTTCCGTTTTGATTTCGACCTGGGCCGGGCTGCGCTTTTGTCGGGGTTGCAGTTATTGCTGACCGGCGCAGCTGCGCTTGCCGCGCTGCGGGTGTCGGCGGGCGAAGGGTTCGGTGCCGGCCTTGACCGCGCGGTGCGGCGCTGGGACGGGCAGGGGGCCTTGGCGCGCTGTCTTGACACCGTTTGGATTACCCTTTCAGCTGGTTTCTTACTGTTGCCGCTGGCAGCGATCGTGCTGGCCGGACTGCCCGGGCTTGCTGACTTGAAGGGCACGGTATGGCAGGCCGCGGGGAACTCCATTCTGGTGGCTGCAATCAGCACTGTAATCCTTCTTGCGTTGGCCTTGCCGATGGCGGCTGCGGTTGCAGCTGGCCGGAACAGCCTGACCGAACTGTCGGGCATTCTTGGGCTTGCGGCCTCTCCATTGGTGATTGGCACTGGGCTGTTCATCCTTATCTACCCCGTCGCAGACCCTTTTGCCCTGGCGCTGCCGGTGACGGCGCTGGTCAACGCGGTGATGGCGCTGCCCTTTGCCATGCGCATCCTGGTGCCCCGTGCGCGGGAGGTGCTTGGACGTTATGGCCGGTTGTCGCTGTCGCTGGACATGCAGGGCTGGGCCTTTGTGCGCCGGGTCTTTCTGCCCCGGATGCGGGCGCAGACCGGGTTTGCCGCGGGCCTGGCTGCGGCACTGTCGATGGGGGATCTGGGCGTAGTAACGCTGTTTGCCGATCCGGATTTCGCAACGCTGCCCTTGCAGATTTACAGGCTGATGGGGGCCTACCGGATGGAGGCCGCAGCGGGTGCTGCATTGCTCCTGCTGGTGTTGTCGGTGGGTGCGTTTTGGATTTTGGACCGCGGAGGGCGCTGGCATGCTGAGGCTTGAGAATTGCCGGATCATGAACGGCGGCTATGTGGTAGAGGCGGATCTTGAGATTGCGCCGGGTGCCTGCGTCGCGGTGATTGGTCCATCGGGTGCCGGTAAGTCCACGCTGGTGGAGGCAGTGGCCGGTTTCCTGCCGGTCACCCGTGGGCGCGTCTCTTGGAACGGCTCAGACCTGACCGGCAGGCCGCCGGGCAAGCGGCCGGTGGCGATGCTGTTTCAGGACGGCAACCTGTTTCCGCATCTGACCGTGGCGCAGAACGTCGGTCTGGGGTTGCATGCGAACCTGCGGCTCAACCAGGCGGAGTGGCAAGAGATTGACGCAGCGCTGATCCGGGTTGGTCTTGGCGGCATGGGGGGGCGGAAACCTGCGGCTCTGTCCGGCGGGCAGCAAAGCCGGGTGGCCCTGGCACGGGTACTGGTGCAGGGCCGCGATATCCTGCTGCTGGATGAACCTTTTGCGGCACTTGGTCCGGCGCTGAAGGCAGAGATGCTGGATCTGGTTGCGGAACTGGCGCGCGAAAGCGGCGCCACGGTGCTGATGGTCAGCCATGATCCGAATGACGCGCGCCGGATTGCGGGCCAAGTGGTGCTTGTGGCGGATGGCAAGGCGCATCCGCCGCAGGGAACGGCGGACTTGCTGGACAATCCGCCGCCCGCGCTAAAGGCCTATTTGGGTTAAGCGGCCATCGCCGCTGCCCGTGTTTTGCCGATCATCAGCGCGGCATTGGCGGCCTCGCGTCCCTTTTCCACGAAATGCGCGCGGTAAATCGCGTTGTGGTGATCGGTTTCCTGGTACTGATGCGGGGTCAGCGACACCGACAGCACCGGAACCCCGGTGTCCATTCCGGCGCGCATCAGCCCGTCAACCACGGCTTGCGCCACAAAATCATGCCGGTAGATGCCGCCGTCGACGACAAAGGCGGCACAGGCCACAGCTGCGTATTTTCCGCTTTTGGCCAGTTCCTGCGCCAGCAGCGGCATTTCAAAAGCACCTGGGACATCAAAGACATCAACCTGATCCGCCGGGATCAGCTGCTGGAAACCGTCCAGCGCACGGTCCACAATACCGGCGTGCCATTGCGCCTTGATGAAGGCATAGCGGGTGTGTGTCATGTCGTAATCTCCTATAGGTTTGACACGTCACCCAAGGCGATCACGAACGGCAGGCACGCAAAGGGCTAGGCAGCCCGGAACGGTCCTGACGCACGTTCTCTTCCATCCGGACTGTGACCGTCGGCTCTGGAGTTGCACCAGATCTGCTGACACATCTATGCTTGTTCCACAATTTTCCCGAAAACCGGTTCCCACTTTTCGGATTGTGGACACAGACGCCGCTCGCGGGCTTACGGGACTTGGCCCGCTTACCGCCGGTGGGGAATTCCGCCCCGCCCTGAGAACGCCGGGACTTTGCCAAGCAGCAGAGATTCCTGCAAGCGGGAACTGCGCCTAAGGTCAGGTTTCCACCAAGTCATAGTGTTTGATGCTGCGCGACTCGACCAATTCGGCCTCAGCCGGGTCGATGTGCGGACTGGTGTAGTCTTCGCCCGCGAAGGCCTTGAGCGACGCCAGATCCTTCCACACCATCACAAAGCTGAACTCCCGCGGAGTTTCGGTGCGCGGCACGCCTGGCAGGACGGTAACGATGCCCTTGGTGCCTTTCATTAGCGGAATGGCGGTCTCATGGAAGAACTTGCTGAAATCGGCCTCCTTGCCCGGCCGGATGACAACCTGGAATATCCGCATGATCATTTGAGGGTCCTCCTGACATTGGCTGAGCCAGACCAGTATAGCACAGTGTGCTGATTGCCCCTTCCCCTTGGCAGGGCATGCAGTAGGCTGCAGCCAAACAGCGGAGGATTTTCCATGAAGCTTACATATTCACCGGCGTCGCCCTTTGCCCGCAAGGTTTTGGTGCTGCTGCATGAGACCGGGCAGATTGAGGATGTTGAAATCCTGAATGTGACCACAACGCCCCTTAGCCCCAGTGCAGAGGTGAAAGCCAGCAACCCGCTGGCCAAAATCCCGGCGCTTGAGCGCAATGACGGACCTGCGCTGTATGACAGCCGGGTGATCTGTGCCTATCTGGACGACCGGGCCGGCGGCAGGCTGTATGGCGGCGGCTGGGACAGTAAGGTTCTGGAAGCCACCGCCGATGGCATTATGGATGCGGCGATCTTGATGGCTTATGAAAAACGCCTGCGCCCTGAGGAAAAACAATGGGATGGCTGGCTGGATGCGCAGCGCAGCAAGGTTCTGGGCGGCTGTGCCGCGCTGAATGCGCGCTGGATGAGCCATCTGCAGGGGCCGCTTGATATTGGCCAGATCGCGGTGGCCTGTGCGCTGGGATATGTGGACTTGCGCCACCCTGATGCGGGCTGGCGCCAGGGCAACGAGGCACTGGCGGAGTGGTTTGCGGGCTTCGAATCGCGCCCCTCGATGCAGGCCACAAAACCGCCGGCGGGCTGAGCGCGCCTCTTGATTAAGACAGGTGCCGCACCGATATGGGTGCGGCACGGTCACACAGTGGTGACAGAATTGCCGTCTGCGGCTTTCTGCGCGCCTATGACCGCTGGACGAATGCCCTTCTCCCCGCTAGACACGCGCCAGAGCCACTGCGAGCAATCGCGGTGCATGCGCATGTTTGCCCTAAACGGGCGCTGGAATTGGAGAAAACCTCGTGTCCCACGCAGAAGACCACGAAGGAACCCGGAGAGATTTCCTCTACTACGCCACTGCCGGCGCCGGGGCAGTGACCGCGGGTGCCGCCGTATGGCCCCTGGTCAACCAGATGAACCCCTCCGCCGACGTGAAAGCGCTGTCCTCGATCCTGGTCGATGTCAGCGGCGTAGAAGTAGGCACGCAGATCTCGGTCATGTTCCTTGGCAAGCCGGTGTTCATCCGCCGCCGCACCCAGGAAGAGATTGATGAAGCCCGCGCCGTGGAGCTGTCCGAACTGATCGACCCGCGGTCGGAAAACCCGAACAAGCCGGGTACTGACGCGGCTGACGCGAACCGCACCATGGACGAGGCCGGCGAATGGCTGGTGATGATGGGTGTTTGCACCCACCTGGGCTGTGTGCCGCTGGGCGACGGTTCCGGCGATTTCCACGGCTGGTTCTGCCCCTGCCACGGTTCGCACTACGACACCGCAGGCCGCATCCGTAAAGGCCCGGCGCCTGAGAACCTGCATGTGCCGGTGGCTGAGTTCACCGACGCCAACACCATCAAGCTGGGATAAGGAAACGCGCTCATGTCCGGTATTCCGCACGACCATTACGAGCCGAAGACAGGCGCAGAAAAGTGGCTGCACAGCCGCCTGCCCATCGTCGGTCTTGTCTACGACACAATCATGATCCCCACCCCCAAGAACCTGAACTGGTGGTGGATCTGGGGCATCGTCCTGGCGTTCTGCCTGGTGCTGCAAATCGTCACCGGCATTGTCCTGGTGATGCATTACACGCCGCATGCCGATCTGGCCTTTGCCTCGATCGAGCACATCATGCGCGACGTGAACGGCGGCCATATGCTGCGTTACCTGCATATGAACGGCGCCTCGCTGTTTTTTGTTGCTGTCTACATCCATATCTTCCGCGGCCTGTTCTACGGCTCCTACAAGGCGCCCCGCGAGATCATCTGGATTGTCGGCATGCTGATCTACCTGATGATGATGGGCACCGCCTTCATGGGCTATGTGCTGCCTTGGGGGCAGATGTCCTTCTGGGGCGCCACCGTGATCACCGGGCTGTTCGGCGCGATCCCGTTCATCGGCGAGCCGATTCAGACCTGGCTCTTGGGCGGACCGGCAGTGGACAACGCCACCCTGAACCGCTTCTTCTCGCTGCACTACCTGCTGCCGTTTGTGATTGCAGCCTTGGTGATCATCCACATCTGGGCCTTCCACACCACCGGCAACAACAACCCCACCGGTGTTGATGTCCGTAAAGGCTCCAAGGCTGAAGCAGAAAAAGACACTCTGCCGTTCTGGCCGTACTTCGTGATCAAGGACTTCTTGGGCCTGGCCGTTGTGCTGGTGGTCTTCTGGGCGATCGTCGGCTTCATGCCGAATTACCTGGGCCACCCGGACAACTACATCGAAGCCAACCCGCTGGTGACACCGGCGCACATCGTTCCGGAATGGTACTTCCTGCCGTTCTACGCGATCCTGCGCGCCTTTACCTCGGAAGTGTGGGTGGTTCAGTTCGCCTCCTTCGTGACCGGAGGCATTGTCGACGCCAAGTTCTTTGGTGTTCTGGCGATGTTCGGTGCAATTGCCGTGATGGCACTGGTGCCCTGGCTGGACACCTCGCGCGTCCGTTCGGGCCGTTACCGTCCGATGTTCAAATGGTGGTTTGCCCTGCTGGTGGTCGATTTCTTTGCCCTGATGTGGCTGGGTGCGATGCCGGCGGAAGAACCCTATGCATCGTTCTCGCTGATCGCATCGGCCTATTGGTTCGGCTACTTCCTGGTGATCCTGCCGCTGCTCGGTGTGATCGAGAAGCCGACGGCTCAGCCTGCCACCATCGAAGAGGATTTCGACGCCCACTACGGCAAGAAGTCTTCTGCTGAAGCCACTCCTGCCGAGTAAGAAGAAGGAACACCTCGCAATGTTCAAGAAACTGGCAACCGGTGCCGCCTTCGCTCTGGCCATGATCCCTGCTGCGTCCTACGCAGCAGGCGGCGGCGAACAGCACATCACCGACTACGCCTTCTCGTTTGAAGGCCCGTTCGGAACTTATGACCGCAACCAGCTGCAGCGCGGCCTGCAGATCTACACCGAAGTTTGCGCAGCCTGCCACGGGCTGAAGCTGGTGCCGTTGCGCACCCTGGGCGACGAGGGCGGCCCGCAGCTGCCTGAGGATCAGGTGCGTGCCTACGCGGCCGACAACTTCAGCGTTTATGATGCGGCACTGGATGAGGACCGCCCGGCCAAGCCGGTCGACCACTTCCCGGAAAACAACAACGCCGGCGCCCCGGACCTCAGCATGATGGCCAAGGCGCGTGCGGGTTTCCACGGCCCCTACGGTTCGGGTTTGAACCAGCTGTTCAAGGGCATGGGCGGCGCCGAGTACATCGCCTCTTTGCTGGCTGGCTATACCGGTGAAGAAAAGGAAGAGGCTGGCACCATCTTCTATCAGAACACTGCCTTCCCGGGCGGTTGGATTTCGATGGCGCCGCCGCTGTCGGATGAGCAGGTGGAGTTTGCGGACGGCCATGCCAATGACGTGGATGCCATGGCGCAAGACGTCGCGGCTTTCCTGATGTGGACTGCTGAACCCAAGATGATGGCGCGCAAGCAGGCCGGTTTTGTCGGCGTGCTGTTCCTGACCGTTCTGTCGGTTCTGCTGTATCTGACCAACAAGAAGCTGTGGGCGCCGCACAAGGGCAAAGACTGATCCTTGTCTGACTGACAGATTGAAACATCAAACCCCCGCAAGTGCTGCTTGCGGGGGTTTTTCGTTTTGAGGCGCTCAGGGGCGCTGCCCCTCTGCCCTGCGGGCATTCACCCCGGGGTATTCCGGACCAGAAAGAAGCCGGCCGGACTGGTCACAACAGCGGGCTGACCACCAGCTGGGGGAGCCCGTTGGAGGTTTTTTGCGGCGAGCGGTCGTCCGCGCCTATCACCGCGGACACCCGTTGGCGCCAGGAGGAAAAGCTGTCGAACTGGACCACGTCCACCGGGGTATCAAACTGCAGGGTAATCCGGCGGTGGCCGTTGATGCCGCAGGCCGAGAGGCCGTGGACATAGCCGGTGTAGGGCTGGCCCAGGTACTGGCCTTCAACACGCATCCCGACTTGCAGATCCGGGGTGTTTGAAGCGCGGGCGCTAAGGGTGTTCCAGTCGCGGAAGCCATAGTATTGCGCGATCCGTTCGAGGGCGGTGCTGTGGCTTATGGGCTGGCCCTGGGCCTGTGAATGCTTACGCAGCAGACGCGCTTCGGTCTTGAGCTGCGGAACGGGAGGGAGAGCAGGCGGTGGCTGCATGGGGTTACCTTTCGCGTGAAGGGCGCAGTTGCCGATGCAGACAGGGCTCGCGTTGCTATCCGGGCATGCACCCAAGCGTCAGGAAGGATCCTTGTCCGGATTTCACCAAAGCCAAAGGCTGCGAGCGGCAGGTAACCGGGACCTTGTTGAAGTCATAGCGCAGTTCAGACTGCGCTGCAATTGCAGGCAGGCACGCTTGACGGATGAGGAGACCGGAGCGCACCCTTTAGAGGGTGTATCAATACGAGTTGGGAGGCGTTGCAATGACGGGGCTATCGAATGCAGAGATCCTGCGGGAAGCAATGACCAGGTGGAATGGCTGCAAAGCGGGCGATCTGGCCATGTGGGATGACTATACCACCGAGGACATGAGCATGCGTTCGATGGGGGAGGGCGCGCATGGGCTGGATTTCAGTGCGGCACGGAACGGGCGCGCGCAGCTCCAGAGCTATCTGAGTGAGCTGACCAGTGCCTTTGAAATGGAACACTGGACGCTGGAAGAGACGGTCTCGGAGGGCGACCGGGTGGTTGGGCTGGGCACCACGGCCTGGACTTGCAAAACCACCGGAAAGCGGGTGGAGACGCCTGTTGCCATTGTCTGCCGGTTCCGGGACGGGCGCATCTGCGACCTGCACGAGTTCTACGATTCCGCTTCGGTGGCGGCCGCAACTTGCTGACGCATTCAGCGCGTTGATCAGGCGGTGAGCTGGCTGCCGCTGGCGCCTGTTATGGCGGCGGTGACGATCCGGCCCTCTGGCTGCGGCGCGGCAAAGGCCACCTCGGTGAATTGCTCGGTGCGGCCCATATGCGGGTTTTCCATCAGGATGCGGTGGGTCTGGCCGATCTGATCAGCCAGGTGGCGGGCGACCTGGGCGTCGCCAGCCGCGCGCAGACGGGAGGCGCGCTCCTTGGTGACGTTGCCGTTTACCTGGCTGGGGATCTTTGCGGCCGGGGTGCCGTCCCGCTTGGAATAGGGGAAGACGTGCAGCCATGTCAGGTCGCAGTCTGTGACCAGCTTCAGAGAGTTCTCGAAATGGGCGTCGGTCTCGGTCGGGAAGCCGGCGATGATGTCGGCGCCAAAGGTCATCTCCGGGCGCAGGCGGCGGGCTTCCTCGCAAAACGCGATGGCGTCGTCGCGCAGGTGGCGGCGGGCCATGCGTTTCAGGATCAGGTCGTCGCCATGCTGCAATGACAGATGCAGATGCGGCATCAGCCGCGGTTCGGTGGCAATCGCCTGCATCAGGTTATCATCCGCCTCGATCGAATCGATCGAGGAGATGCGCAGCCGCGGCAGGTCCGGCACCAGCTTCAGAATCCGCATCACCAGATCGCCCAAACGCGGCTGCGCAGGCAAATCAGCGCCCCAGGAGGTGAGGTCCACCCCGGTCAGAACCACTTCGTTATAGCCCTTGTCCACCAGCCGCTTGATCTGGTCGATGACCACGCCTGCGGGGACGGAGCGGGAGTTGCCGCGGCCATAGGGGATGATGCAGAAGGTGCAGCGGTGATCGCAGCCGTTCTGGACCTGCACATAGGCGCGGGAGCGGGTGCCGAAGCCGTCGATCAGATGGCCTGCGGTTTCAGTCACCGACATGATGTCATCGACCTGCACCTTTTCCGTGCTGCCGATGAAGTCCGGGCCCTTGGCAATCTGCTGCCATGTCTCGGGCTGCATCTTCTCAGTGTTGCCGATGACGCGGGTGACCTCTTCCATCGCGGCAAAGGTTTCCGGCTCGGTCTGGGCGGCGCAGCCGGTCACGATGATGGGGGCCTCCGGGTTTTCGCGGCGCAGTTTGCGGATCTCCTGGCGTGCCTTGCGCACGGCCTCAGCGGTCACCGCGCAAGTATTGACGACCACAGCATTCTCAAGGCCCGCCTGCTGGCTCAATTCCTTCATCGCCTCGGTCTCATAGGCGTTGAGGCGGCAGCCAAGGGTGGTGAACTTGGGTACGCTCATTTCAACGTCTCCAGAAACTCGCGTGTGAAGCTGCCGTCGAAGACATGCATGGTCGGGCCGGTCATCCACACGCCGTCCTCGGCCCAGTTGATCCACAGAGTGCCGCCATCGAGATCAACCTGCACCTTGCGCCCTGTCAGCCCGCGGCGGGCCGCAGCAACGGCTGTGGCGCAGGAAGAGGAGCCAGAAGCCAGTGTCACCCCCACACCGCGCTCCCACACGCGCATGCGGATGCGGTCGGGGCCAGTCACCTGGGCGACTTGCACATTGGTGCGCTGAGGGTACAGCGGGTGGTGTTCATAGCGGGGGCCGAATTCCGCGAGCGGGATCAGTTCGGCGTCGTCAACGAAGAAGGTGCAATGCGGGTTGCCCATGCCGGTTGCGGTTGGGCCGCCTTCGATAGGCAGTTCCAATGTGTCCGCGTCCTCGGCCAGCGGAATGTCCTGCCATTCAAGCTGCGGATGTCCCATATTGACCGAAGTAAGGCCATGGCCGGCATCGCGTGCATATAGGTCGCCGCGGTCCGTAGTCAGATGCAGCCCGGGCTTGCCGCTTTCCAGAATCAGGTGGCGCGCCACGCAGCGGGTGGCATTGCCGCAGGCGCCGGAGGTGGAGCCATCGGCATTGTAAAAGGTGAGATGCGCGTCTCCGGGGCCATTCGAGATGACCGTCAGCTGATCAAATCCCACGCCGAACTGGCGGTGGGCGATTCCTTTGGCCATAGCCGGAGTAATGGCAATGTCCTGTGCACGCGCGTCGACAACAACAAAGTCATTGCCCAGCCCGTGCATCTTCATGAATGGGAGTGCGGTATCTGCTTGGGTGTTCATTCCGGGCATATAGACCTGCGCTGCAGATGAATCCAGTCTTCGGTGAGAAAAGTTGAAAAAAGGGGTTGACCCCCCGCCGCACTGGCCCTAGATACGCCGCCTATCGGGACAGCATGACACAGGCTGCCAGGCAGTTCCGAAGCGAAATAAGTGCTTGATCCTCTTGGAGAAAACGCTTAGACAGCAACGAAGAAGTGGGCCGTTAGCTCAGTTGGTAGAGCAACTGACTTTTAATCAGTAGGTCGTTGGTTCGAACCCAACACGGCTCACCACTTCTTTCAACTACTTACAGGCTGCAGGCGGAAAATGACCGCGCTTACAGCAGCCACCTAGCGACTACGCGGCATAGATTGACGTAGAATGGTGTAGAAAGCGACTGCTTCAGTGCGCTGAGTTTGCATCGCTGATTGGTGCGTACAGTGTTGTTTTTTGCATTTTGAAGAGCTTTCAGTACACTGACAGCGCACGGCCTGACAGATGTCTGTCAGGCACAGCTTACCAAAAACAAAGAAATTCTGAAACGCTGCGCATAAAAAGGCGGAGCTTTGTCTGCCTGTACGCAATCACAACACAATTAAACCAATCAGCACGGGAGCTTTCCAAGATGGACAGCACTCTTTCGTCGCATGCAAAGTTGGCTGCCGATATGTCTTCCACCTACTTCAAGGTTCACCGCACTGCGTCCAGTCTTGGAGTGAAGAGGGCTTGGACGCCAGAATGGCCTTATCAAGGGCGGCATGAGCACCAAGCTGCATGCGATCTGCGATAACAAAGGGGGCTGTAGAAGATCTTACCATTGAACACCCCCCTTGTGCGCTTTCGAAGCACGGCGAACACAGGCTTTCAGGGAAAACCTGCCCCTGCATGCCTTCACGGCACTGCAGGCAAGGCAGTGATGCGCCCAAGGCTGTTTTGCCTGCTTCTTTGATGCAGGCAAAAGGCGCAGGATACTGCTGGATCAGCCGCTCACCGATGACCGCTGTGCGTCATCCCCCATGGAGATCAACAGCGGATCTTCCGCCTGCCGCGCTTTAAAACCCGCCTTTCCTACCACCCCTTTCCAACTAATTTGTGTCAGGGATTGGGCCACGGCACCGCCTAGTGTGGTGCCGGGGCCCGTCACAATGAACAGGTCCGGCGCAAACTCATAAGCTGCATTCTGCACCGCGCGGGTGAAGTCATAGGCCTCCACCACCTGACGCCCAAGCGTGTAATCCCACAGCGCCTGTTTATCCGTGGCACCCGGCCACCAGATCTGCCCGCGGCCATCAATCAGCGGCACATCCGGCTGAGAGAACATTTCGGGACTCAGCCGCTTGCGCCCCTCGGCTGCCACCGGTGCTTGCAGCGCTGTATGGAACGCGGCATGGTTGGCCAGCCGCATGGGGAAGCGGTCGTCCAGCACCGGCACCGCGGCCTCAAATGCTGACAGCCCGGCCTCATTCCCGGCCAGCACCAGCATTCCGCCCAAGTCAATCGACAGCCCCAGGTTATGCTCCTCGCGCGCATTGATCTCTGCCGCCAAGTCCAGCAGCCCGGTCTTGCGGCGCGGGTTATCCTGCCAATCCGGACCTGCAAAGGGATAGACCAGCTGGCCGCCGATCAGCTGCTGCTGCATCAGCGTGCCCATGGTGTTCACCACCTTGAACCCATCTGCCGCGCTCAGCGCTCCGGCTGCCGCCAGTGCGGTGTACCAGCCCATGGAATTGCCGGTAACCGCGACAATTTCAATGTCTTCCGCCAACGACTGCGCATCTGCCAGCGTTGAGGCATAGATCAATGGCGATGCTATGTCCCCGCGGGAGTACTTTGACATCGAAAACCGGGTTGCCCCGTCGAGCGCCGTAACTTCCTCCTGCCCGGCGTCCTTGCGCTTCGCATCAAATCCGGCGAACAGCGCCGCCTTGTCCGCATGGTGGCGGTGCAGGTACCCCAGCTCCGCCTTGTTGTAAGTGCCCCGTCCCGGGCAGATCAGAACAGCTGTGCGGGTCATGACTTGCCTCCTGCCAGCTTAAAGGCAGCTGCAACAATGCTATCCTTCGACGGCAGCGTGGCACCATAGGCCGGCCCAGTGGCAATGAAACAATCACTGGCCGCCACCCGCGCCGTTGGGGCATCGCCTTGTTCCGCAAACAGTGCCATCAGCGCCTCTGACAGGCTGCCTGTGATGCGGCATTCATCGACAACCAGCACATGTCTGCAATCTTTCACCGCCTCCAACAGCGCTGCCTCCGGCAACGGCGCCAGCCAGCGCAGATCCACAATCCGCGCGTCCACACCCTGGACCGCCAGTTCCGCCTGCGCCTGGGCCGAAAGATACCGTCCATTGCCATAGGTCACGATGGCCAGATCGGTGCCTTCCCCATGCACACCCGCTTCGCCCAAAGCGATCCGCCGGTCCGGCGAGGGGTAGGTCCGCATCCAGCCGCCATCCTTCGCCTCATGCAGGTCCCGCATCGGATACAGCGCAATCGGCTCCACAAAGACCACCACCCGCTGCTCCTCGCGCGCCAGCCGCACCGCCTCGCGCATCATCATTGCAGCCTCAGCCCCATCTGACGGACAAGCTATTACGATTCCGGGAATATCCCGCAGCACCGCCAGAGAGTTGTCATTGTGGAAGTGCCCGCCAAAACCCTTCTGATAGCCAAGGCCCGCAATCCGCAGCACCATCGGGTTGGTGAAGTGCCCGTCTGAGAAGAAAGGCAAAGTCGCCGCTTCGCCGCGCAGCTGGTCCTCGGCATTGTGCAAATAGGCAAGGAACTGGATTTCCGGGATGGGCACAAACCCATTGTGCCCCATACCAATCGCCAGCCCCAGGATCGACTGCTCATCCAGCAGCGTGTCGATTACCCGGTCCGGTCCGAACCGCTGCTGTAATTTCTGAGACACGCCGTAAACACCGCCCTTGCGGCCGACATCCTCGCCCATCATGACGATTTCGCCATGCTCCAGCATCAAATCCGTCAGCGCCCAGTTGATCAGCCGCGACATCGGTTGCGGCTCCTCCATCGCCCGCATGTCGCTGCCGAACGCCGCCGCCCGCTCCTCTAAGCGCGGGCCATTGGTGGGCGTACAGGTCCGTGTTGGCGGAATCAGGCTGGCAGCTACATCTTCTGCCGTCTTCAGATGCGGCCGTGTCACCGCCTCCGCCCGGATTCGCTCCACCCGCGCGCAAGTATCAGTGTAAATTTTCAGCGCTTCCTTGGGCCGCAGCGCCCCGGCTTCATTCAGCAGCCGCACCGAATGTAGCAGCGGATCATTGGCTTCATCCGCCTCAACCTCGGTCTTGCTGAGGTAAGTGGTCGGAAAATCCGCCCCGGCATGGCCGTACAGCCGCACGGTGCGCAGATGCAGGAAGGCCGGTTTCTTGCGGGTCCGCACATACTCTGCTGCCTCTTGCGCCACTGCAAAGGCGTTATAAATATCCAGCCCATCTGCTTTGAAGTATTTGATGCCCGGCCGCTGCGCCATCGAGGCCTCGATCCAGCCCTTCGGCGTTTTTACGGAAATGCCGATACCGTTGTCCTCGCAGACAAACAGCAAAGGCAGCGGCGTCGATTGCACCGAACTCCAGCCCGCGGTGTTGATTGCCCCCTGTGCGGTCGAATGGTTGGCCGAAGCATCCCCGAAAGAGCACATGACAATGGCGTCTTCCGGCAGCACCTGATGCTCTGGCTGGTGCCGCTTGGCTGCACCGACGGAATAAGCCGCCCCCACCGCCTTGGGCAAATGCGAGGCAATGGTAGACGTTTGCGGCGGGATCATCAGTGCCTTGGAGCCCAGAACCTTGTGCCGGCCGCCTGAGGTTGGGTCTTCGCTGGAACAGGCAAAGGACAAAAGCATGTCCCAGGCAATCCGTTGCCCCGGAACCTGATCTGCCCGGGCAATCTGAAACGCTGCATCACGGTAATGCAGGAAGGCCATGTCGGTCGGGCGCAGCGCCCGCGCCACTGCCGCCATCCCCTCATGCCCCGAGGATCCGATGGTGTAAAACCCCTCGCCCGCTTTTTGCATCGCCCGGCTGGTCAAGTCCAGCGCCCGGCTCAACACCTGTGCACGAAAAGTGCCAACCGCCTCTGATACGGCAAGCGGTCCTGCGGGTGCCGCACCTCCAGGGAAGTCTGCGGCCTTAACCCGGTCCAGGAAATTCTTATGCACGATCTGGGCGCGGTCCATGCGGCCTCCTTGGAATAAACTCTGGGCACATTTATCCGCGAACGCGCCGTCAAAACCAATGAGATTGCCTACTGCTGTCATTCCAAGTTGGAATGCCTTGCTTGCGTTGCCCAGTGTGATCCTGCCACCCTTTCCAACCACATCCGGCAACTACTCTGACGTGTTGCTGCAAGGCCATCTGCAGCCCGCTGCCTTGCGGTTCTTTTGGAACCAGAGGGAGCGCGATGAAGCGATAGCCTCCTCTCGGCTGCATGCGCGTATGTGCCTGCCGGGCAGTGGATACGAAAAATACGA
>NZ_JAKFZM010000064.1:0-19245 GCF_021654205.1 Leisingera sp. MMG026
TTACCTGAAGGTCATCGGCTGGGGCTGGTTCTACCTGTCCACGATCCTCGACGATTATTGCTTCGGTATCCGATCAGAACGACGCCTTTGCGAGGAGGTTGATCTGAACCTGGCCTATCGCTGGTTTTGCCGCCTTGATCTGAGCGACCGGGTCCCTGACCACTCGACCTTCTCTAAGAACCGGCGCGGGCGTTTCCGCGATAGCGAACTGCTGCGGCACCTGTTCGAGACGACCGTCGCGCGATGCATCAAAGAGGGCCTGTCAGTGGTCAGCGCATGGCCATCAGCGCAAGCCTGGGGAAGATCAAAGCCGGCCGGGCTCAGATGATCGGTGAGCATCACACTTATCATACCGGACACCGATGTGACCAAGACGAGCCGCTCCGCCGCCCGGCCGGTCATGTGGATGCAGAGCTGGCGGTCGAAATCCGTTTCCAGAATCGCATTCGGGGGAACATCCCGTTCTATTGTTCCGCCTGCGGCCGCTACACTGAAAAGCCCGGCGGCAGCAGGGCGTGGTTAAGGAGACTTTCCGCGCTTGAAAACCCGCAGGGAGGAATGTTGCGCAGGATCAGCACGGCGCCACGGGTAAGCTACACGCCCACCGCAGCCGGGGAGCCGAAGGCCGTGGCGATCCGCAGCAGAAGCAGCAGCTTGCCTGTTGGCAGGTCTGTTTCCGGTAGCCAGCGGCCCGTGTCATTGCATGCATACCCTCCTTGCCGAAAAGGTCGCCCGGCGAACACCCTTCCATCAGCCGGCCCAACAGGTCTTTGTCTATGCTCATACGTGGGTCTCTTGAAAATTGAGCTACCACGCCAGGGCACAAAATTCAGGATAGTCCCGCGCAATCTCGTCGAGCGGTGCTTCAACAAGCTCAAGAATGCGCGCCATAGGCTACGACAAGACCGCTAAGAGCTTCCTTGGTTTCATAGACACCACGTTCATCCGGTTTTGGGTGCGCCTATTATCTACATTACCTAATAACATGGGAAGGTCGAAGCCACGGAAAACTTCAGCCCCATGCAATCTCCCGGCTGCAGTAGCCAGAAATTTTGCCCGGGAAGCCGCCCCATTCGGTTCGCTTCGGCATCTTCGCCTTCACGCTCATTGCAGCCCCTTTGGAGGGACACCCCAGTGATCTGCAACATCGAAAATAAGCAGTTCCCGGACGTGGGTCATATTCCGGTCAACCAAAGTCACCCGTCACCCTTCCCTACGGCGCAGTTTCCGGGCAGCCCGTAAGTCCAGTGCCAATCTGCCCTCTATGCAGCCTGTGCGTGCAACCACTGCCAGCCTGAAGAGGACTGCCAAAAGCGGCACCAAATGCACCACGATACTGGGGGCGGTTCGCCAGTCCCACAGATGGGGGACTACCGGGAAGCTGCCCCGGCGGGGATCATGCGGGTATTTCGCGAAGCTTTGAAGGAGCGTTCGATGACAGGTTATTCGGTAGACGGAACGCGGCTTTGGTCCCGGCTAATGGACATGGCCGAAATCGGTTCCACAACAAACGGCGGTTCGCACCGGCTGTCGCTCAGCCAGGATGACGAGGACGGCCGCGAGCTGTTTCTTGCATGGTGCAAAAACCGCGGCTTTGCACCGGTCTTCGACAAGATCGGCAACCTGTTCGTCCGCCGTGCGGGCCGGAACCCGGCAGCGCCTCCGGTTGTCATCGGCAGCCACCTGGACACGCAGCCCAATGGCGGCCGGTTCGACGGCGTGCTGGGGGTGCTGGCCGGATTGGAAGTGCTGGAAACGCTTGAAGATCTCGGCATTGCAACAGTAACGCCGGTAGAGGTTGCCGTGTGGACCAACGAGGAAGGCGCCCGGTTTCAGCCCGCCATGATGGGCTCGGGCGTTCATTGCGGTGTGCATCCCCTTGCAAAGGCACTGGAGGCGACCGACGCATCCGGCATCCCGGTTGCGCAGGAACTCAAACGATTTGGCTACGAAAGCGGTATGGAGCCGGGAAACCGCGCAACCGGCAGCTATCTGGAACTGCATATCGAGCAGGGGCCGATCCTTGAGCAGGAGGAGAAGACCATCGGTGTAGTCACCGGCGGACAGGCAATCCGCTGGTATACCCTGACACTGAGCGGCGAAGAGACCCACGCAGGTCCGATGCCCATGGCGATGCGGCGCGATCCGGTGCGGCATCTGGCAGCAGTGATGGAGCTTGTTTACCGGAGTGGCCTGACGGATCCGGATGCCCGCGCGACCATCGGAAAAATCGAAACGCTGCCGGGTTCGATCAATGTAATGCCAGGTCAGGTTTGCCTGTCGGTCGATTTGCGCCACCCCGGCGAGGCCGCGCTGGAGCACATGCATGGCGCGTTGGCCGAGGGTATTGCGCGATTGAATGCCGCGGCCGAGGGCGTGGATATTCGTCTTGAGCAGATCTGGCACTCGCCTGTGGTGTCTTTCGATCCGCAATTGATTGAAGCGGTGCGAACCGGTGCTGCAGCGCGGGGCTATCCCTCCCGGGATATGGTCTCCGGAGCCGGGCATGATGCGTTCCATCTTGCCAAACTGGTACCCGCAACGATGATCTTTGTGCCCTGCCGTGATGGCATCAGCCACAACGAGCGGGAATACACGGCACCGGAACATGTCGAGGCCGGTGCGAACGTGCTGCTGGATGTCGCGCTGCAAGCAGCGGGTGTGCAGGCATTGGCGGGGGGCACGGCATGAGGATCACCATTGCCGATTGGGATCCGCGGCCGCAGGCAAGGGCGGCGCAAGCGGACGCATTGGCCGACCATGCGGCGGCAGAGCAGAGCGACCTTGTGCTGCTGCCGGAAATGCCGCTGAGCGCTTGGCTGGCCATCAGTCCGGAACGTGACGCGGCGCTGTGGGAACAGTCTGTCCATGACCACGAGAGCGGTTTGGATGAACTTGGTGAGCAGCTGGGAACGGGTTTGGCGGGATCGCGGCCGGTCCTGAATGCAGGCGGCCAGCCCAGAAACCGTGCTTTCCTGTGGCATGACAGCCAGTTCGCCGCCGTGCGGCACGAAAAAGCGGCCCTGCCGGAGGAAGACGGTTATTGGGAGAGCCGCTGGTATGGAGCGGGTGCGCAGCAAACGGCGCCGCTGGATTGGAACGGGCTGCGGATCGGTTTTGCCATCTGCACCGAGCTTTGGGACCCGGCGCATGGCTGCCGCCTGTCGCAGGCGGGGGCAGAAGTGCTTCTGGTGCCCCGCGCAAGCCCGGATCTGGGCAGCGATATCTGGGTCTCCGGCGCCCGCGCCTTGGCGGTGCGGACCGGCTGTTATGTCCTGTCTTCGAATTTTGCCTATCCGGCAGGAAGTTTTGCTTTTGAGGGGCTTTCCGTGGCGGTGGATCCGGACGGCGAAATTCTCGCGGTGACCAGCGAGGAGCAGCCCTATGCCACGGTGTCAGTCAGCGCCGGTGCCGCACGGGATGCAAAGGCCACCTACCCCCGGTATGTGTTTGACAAAATCAAGAAACAGAAAGGTGCGACATGAAACATCTCTGCGCAGTTGCGGCGGGGTGGGCCCTTTTGGCAGGCGGTGCCGCAAATGCGGACAGTCTGGTGCTGACCAATGCCTCCATTTACACGGTGGATGAGGCGCGCAGCAGGGCCGAGGCGCTTGCCATTGATGAAGACGGCATCATTACCGCCGTTGGCAGCGAGGCTGAGGTACTGGCTGCCGCAGATGAAGACCCGGAGATTGTGGATCTGGGCGGGCGAATGGTGCTGCCGGGGTTCCAGGACATCCACCTGCATGCGGTAGAGGCCGGGGTGAATGCGGTTCTCTGCCCGTTCGAAGCCTTCGACACGCTTGCGGGCTACAAGGCCACGGTACAAGGCTGCGCCGAAAACGGCGATACTGGTGTCTGGGTGCTGGGGGCCGGAGTGAATATGGTCAACCTGCTGGAATTGCACAGCAACCCGGTTACGGTACTTGACGAAATCTCGCCGGACCGCCCGGTGATGATCCTCGACGACATCGGCCATGGCGCCTGGGCCAATTCCCTGGCGCTGCAGGCAGCGGGATATGACACGGCCAAGGATGCGGCCAACGGCAATATCATCCTGCGCGGGGCTGATGGGCGGCCCAACGGGGTGGTGCTGGAAAACGCACCGCACAACCTGCGCACACTTGCCTTCCCGCCAACTCAGGAGAACTTGGACTTTGCCTATGACAGCCTGCTGAACGCAGCAGCAGAACTGAATGCCAACGGGATCACTTCGATCAGCGATGCAGGCGGATATTGGCCGCAGGGCCATCACAAGGTGTGGGATTGGGCCGAGGAAGCGGGTGAGCTGCCCCTGCGGGCCTCGAACGCCTTTTACATTTATCCTGACCGGCCGTTGGACGCGCAAATCGCGGAGATCAAGACCCTCTACCACAACGACCCGGACCGGCTGGTGCGCTTCAACGCCGCCAAGATCTATGTCGACGGCATTCTGAGTCAGGCCACCGGCGCCTTGCTGGAACCTTATGAAGCAGGGCTGGACCTGCAGGACGGCGCGGAATACGGGTATCTCTATTTCGAGAAAGACGAGCTGATGCGCGCCGCGCGGGAACTTGCCGCAACCGGCTTTCAGCTGCATTTCCATGTGACCGGGGATTACGGCGCGCGGCTGGCGCTGGACGCGATTGCCCAGGCCGCGCCGGAATCTGGACCGCATCGGCTGACCCATCTTTACCTTGCCGACCCTGCTGATTACCCCCGCTTTGCCGAGCTTGGCGCCATTGCTGATTTGCAACTGGCTCCCAGCGCGGTCGCCGAGGACTACCAGGCCTTCATGGCAGAGTTCATCGGCGAACGCACCGATCGGCTGCTGCCTGCCGGGGCACTGCTGGAAGCCGGAGCGACAGTTACGCTGTCAAGTGACTGGGACGCGGACGAGTTGAATCCGCTGATCAAGATCGAAACCGCGGTCAGCCGCAGGCACAACGGCCTGCCCGATGTCGCCGCCGCCATCGCGGCGATGACCATCAACCCGGCCATTGCCCTGCGCCACGCAGACCGGACCGGCTCCATCGAGGTTGGCAAATTTGCGGATCTGGTGGTGCTCAGTAAAGACATCCTGAAGATCCCGGCCAACCAGATCAGCAGCGTTGCCGTTGAGGCGACCCTGCTGCAGGGCGAAGCGGTCTTCGACAACGCGGGGCTGTTCGCTGAATGAGCTCAGAGCTGCCCGCTCACTGGCCTGTCGAGGTAGCTGAGCGGGTCTTCGGTGGCATTGGCCGGTGCCTTGGTCAATGCCTCGAGAAACAGCGAGAAAAGTTCGCCCTGCGAGGTGATACCCAGCTTGTTGTGAATGCGCTTGCGGTGAACCTTGACGGTTTCCGGGCTGTTGCCCAGCTCGCGTGCAATCGACTTCGAGGAATGCCCCTTAAGGATCAGCTGCACGATTTCAACCTCACGACCGCTCAGCGTCGAGGTGGCAAAGCGGTCAAAGGACTTTTTCAGATGCAACCCCATGCGGCCGCTGCCGGCCAGAGAATTGGGGTCCAGCGCAGGCCAATGGCGGCGGCACAGCGCCGCAATGCAGGGCAGCAGCCCGGCAAGCGCGGCCCTTTGATCCGGACCAAACTGGAAGCCTTCCTCCCTGCTGCCCAGCGAGATCACCGCAGCAGCACCGTTCCCGAAGGCAACGAACACGCTGGTTTCGTCAAACAGACCGGTGTCTGCATAGAAGGTCTGGTAGTATTCTGACCACATGAAATCATCAGGTGCGCATTCGCCAAGCGTAACCACGCGGTCCCCGATCCCCTGCTGGAAGAGATTATAAAAAGGGTCGAGGAAATAGGCGAAATCCAGATAGGGCTTGATCGTCGCGGCACTGTATTCATCCGACAGGTTGTCGAACAGCTCCATCGGCGGGTGATCCGGGAAAAAGGCTGCAATGAAGGTGCTGTCATATCCTGATGCCGATTGGCACAGGTCTGCGAGGGCGGCCAGGAACCCGTCCTGCCCGGCAAGCTCGATGGCCCGGGCAAGGCCTGCAAGGCAGCCAGACTCACCTGTTCTGTTGGAGCTTTGCATCATCGTCCTTGCGTCAAACATAGTGATTCCCAACGTTCAAATCAGAATAACCTTGACCGCCTGCCGGCATCTAGGCCGGCTGCTGCTGTGTCATGCAGTGGATGCCGCCGCCGGCATGGCAGATCCCGCGCATATCCACCGCCAGGATCTCGCGGCCGGGAAAAGCCTTGGCGAAGATTTCCTGCGCTGCTGCATCAGTGGGCGTGCCGAACGATGGGACTACCACGCCGCCGTTTGCGATATAGGCGTTCACATAAGACAGGGCCGTCGTGTCGGTTTCGGGTTCGACCATATAGGCCTCGTCGATCAGCCCGATCTCTATCTCCCGGCCATCGGCATCGGTCTGGCCGCGCAGGGCTTTCAGGTTTTCCTCACAGACCCTGTGGCGCGGGTTTGCCGGGTCCGGGTTGCACTCGAACATCAGCTTGCCCGGCGCAGTGAAGGTCAGCATGCCGTCGATATGGCCGTCGGTGATCCATTCCTCCTCGTCGCCCGGCAGCCAGATGACCTTGCGGGCGCCGATGGCATGGAACAGTTCGCGTTCCACATCCGCCTTGGTCATGCCCGGATTACGGTTGCGATTGAGAAAGCAAGTCTCCGTCGTGATGACGGTGCCGCGGCCGTCCACATGCAAGCCGCCGCCTTCGCCGGTCAAGGGGGACTGGAACAGCGGCAGGTTGAGGTGGCGTACCAGTGCGGCACCGATGCCTGCATCAAGCTCGTAATCCGGGAACTTTTCGCCCCAGCAGTTGAAAATCAGATTGGATCCGATGGTCCGCCCGTTGCCATCCGTCACGAATAGCGGGCCGGTATCGCGGAACCAGTGATCATTCTGCGCCAGCGGTACGACATCGGCCTGAGGCGGCAGCAGACGGCGCGCAATGCTGGCGTGATCGGGATGCGCGGCAACCCGGACCGGCTCAAATCTTAAGATCGCAGTTGCGACCCGCACAAAATTCTCCTGCGCGGCAGCCAGGCCGCTGCCCCAGTTGTCTTCGTGGCCGTCCCAGGGCCAGGTCATCCAGCAGGCGGTATGATGCGCAGTTTCGATCGGCATGACAAAGCCCAGTTCTCCGGGGCTCTTGCCGCTGGCAAGGGCTGCGGTCAGGTCTGTTGAGGTAAGCATGTTCATGCTGCGGGCTCCTGCTGGGTAATACAATGAATGCCGCCGCCGCCAATGGCGATGGCAGGGATCGGCACTTGCGCCACCCGGCGGCCGGGGAAGAGTTCTTCGAAGGTTTCGCGCACCAGCCCGTCCTCGCGGATCCCGTATTCAGGCATCACCACACCGCCGTTGCAGATGTAGGAATTGACGTAGGAGCGGCAGAACCTCGGGTCGTCCGAGACCGCGCTGGCGGCATCGGGGATCTTCACCAGCCTGAGGCTGCGGCCCTTGGCGTCGGTCTGGTCTTCTATCGCGCTGATATTGGCCAGATTGATACCGTGCCAATCGTGATCAGCGGGGCCTTCCGCCTCGATCAGCACCACGCCCGGTGCGACAAAGGTTGCGATGCCGTCGACATGGCCGTCGGTTTCGGTTTCCTCCACATTGCCTGGCAGCCAGATCACCTTGTCACCGCCAAGCATGGCTTTCAGCTCTTCCTCGATGCGGCTGCGGCTCCAGCCAGGATTGCGGTTGGCATTGGGAAAGCAGCTCTCGGTGGTCAGGATGGTGCCTTCGCCATCGACAGAGACGCCGCCGCCTTCGGCGATCAGACCGGAGTGGAAGATTGGCACACCGGCGGCGTTCAGGATCGCATCCGCAGCGGCATTATCGCCATCAAACGGCTGGTACTTGCCGCCCCAGGCGTTGAAGCCAAAGGACACGCCGGCGCGGCCGCCCTTGCCATCGGTCAGGAAACAGGGGCCGGCATCGCGCGCCCAGCTGTCGTCGATCGGGTTGGTAAGGACGTCGATATCCGACCCCAGCAGCGACTTTGCTTCTGCCGCATCTTCGGGGCGGACCAGCATGGTCAGCGGTTCGAATTCGCGGATGGCGCGGGCCACGGCGGCGTAGTTGCGGCGGGTCTCTTGCATATCGGGCCAGAACCCTTCCCTCGTCGGCCACATCATCCAGGTGCGCTGGTGCGGCGCCCATTCAGCGGGCATGCGGAAGCCCGCGGATTTTGGTGTTTGCTGGTCGGACATGAAGGGCTCCATTATGCAGGAAATGTTGTCCGACCAGTCTAAATGTGAGAATATGTAATGCACAAACGCGGATTTCTGCGGGTTAGGATGAGATATTTTAATGAATAACCCCTATCGCCCCTTACCGCCGCTGGGCGCCCTGATCGGGTTCGAAGCCGCGGCCCGGCTCGGCAGTTTCTCGCTGGCGGCGGAAGAGCTGAACATGACGCAATCGGCAGTGTCGCATCAGATCCGGACGCTGGAGACTCATCTGCAGCAACCGCTGTTCCTGCGCATCAGCCGGCGGGTGGAACTGACAGACGCCGGCCGCGACCTGATGGTCTCTGCCCAGGAGGCGCTGGAGACGGTGCGGCTGGGGGTGCGGCGGCTGGACGCCTATTCCAAGCCCGGTTCGGTGGTCATCCACATGCCGTCTGCTTTCGGGGCGCTCTGGCTGGCGCCCCGGCTGGCGCGGTTGCGCGGCAGCCATCCCGATGTGGACCCTTGGCTTTATACCGGCAGCCACGACGTCGATCTCACCGAATCCGAATTTGACATCACGCTGACAACAGAGGCGCCGATTGGTGAAGGCTTTGCCGCGGCGCCATTTTTGCGCGAAGAACGCATTGCGCTGGCGAGCCCCGGTCTGGCGGCGGATTTTCAGAACCGCATGGGCGAAGCCCCCCTGATCCATGACGAACACCCCGATGACTGGCAGAGCTGGTTCCTGGCAGCCGGGCTGGAGCGGGCGGATTGCGCCAAGGGGCTGAACTTCTCCGATACCGCGCTGGCAGTTGATGCCGCCACGCGCGGGCTGGGGATGTGCCTGTGCGACAGGACGCTGGCGCGGCCGCTGGTCCGCGCGGGCAGGCTGCAGGTGCTAAGCCCTGTCAGCCTGCGCGGCGGCGGCCAATACCGCCTTGTGACGCTGGAACGCAATCTGAAGCGCACTGCGGTCCGGGCGCTATGGGATTGGATGCTCGCGGAAACCGGCGGCAGTTAGCGGCCGGCTGCCGAAGGGGGCGGTGCCGGTCTGGCCGCCTCATCCGGGAAAAAGCAGGCCGACTGGCGTCCACCAGCCCGCGTTTCCAGCTGCGGCACTTCGGTCCGGCAGCGGGCCGGGCAGCCCTTCTGCTCATACAGCCAGCAGCGGGTGTGGAAGGGGCAGCCGGCGGGGATGGCGGCGTGTGAGGGGACGTCGCCGGACAGCACGATCGGCGCGGCCTGTGCCCGGTTCCTGGCCTTGACCCGCGGCGCTGCCGACAAGAGGGCCGTTGTATAGGGATGCGCTGGAGCGGCGGACATCTGCTTTGACGGACCGATCTCGACAATCCGGCCCAGATACATCACCGCAATACGCTGGCACAGGTGCCGCACCACCGACAAATCATGGCTGATAAACAGCATCGCCATGTTTTGTTCGGCACGCAAATCGTCCAGCAGATTCAGTATCTGCGCCTGCACCGATACATCCAGGGCACTGACCGGCTCGTCTGCGATGATCACCGGCGGATCATTGGCAATCGCCCTTGCGATGGCGATGCGCTGGCGCTGACCACCGCTGAACTGCTGGGGATAGCGCGCCGCATGGTCCGGGCTCAGCCCGACGCGCCGCAGCAGCGCCCGGACGCGGGACTGGAGCTCAGGGCCCGAGGCGGTTTGCTGGATCCTGAACGGTTCCGACAGAATGCGTCCGATGGTCTTTCTGGGATGCAGCGAGGCATAGGGATCCTGGAACACCATCTGAACCCGCCGCGCGAGAGTGAGCCGCTCTGGTGAACAGGAAGGATCAATATGCTGGCCGTTGACTTGAATGCCGCCTGCAGAGGTTCCGGTGAGGCCGACGATGGCCTTGCCCAGCGTGGTCTTGCCGCTGCCGGATTCACCAATCAGGCCCAGCACCTCGCCCTGCCGGATCTCCAGGGTTACATCGCTGAGCGCCTTGAAGGTTGCGGGTTTCTCAAACAGCGCCCGGCTGCCGGAGGCACGGAATTCGACGGCAAGATTGTTGATCTCAAGCGCCGGGGACGGTGTCGGCCTCATGCGGTTTCCTTTGCCTGGGAAAGGGTGGCGTGCAGCAGGCAGGCGACCTTATGCGCCTGCTGCGGCATTGCAACGGGTTGCGGTTCAACCAGGGCGCAGGTGTCAAATGCTGCCGGGCAGCGGTCGCGGAAGGCACAGCCCGAGGGCCGCTGCCAGATCGCCGGCGGGGTTCCGGGAATGGGCGTCAGCCGGGCGTGCTCGCCGTCCATTGACGGATGCGCCCCCAGCAATCCTTGCGTATAGGGATGCTGCGGGTTTTCCAGTACCTCAGCAGTGGGTCCGCGCTCCACGCCGCGCCCGGAATAAAGCACGATCACCTCATCGGCCATTCCGGCGACCACCCCCAGATCGTGGGTGATCAGCACCAGCGCGATGTTCAGATCCTGTGAGAGTTTTTTGAGGAGTTGCAGAATTTGCGCCTGGATCGTCAGATCAAGCGCGGTGGTCGGCTCGTCTGCGATCAGCAGCTTGGGTTCAAAAACAATGGCCATCGCGATCATGACACGCTGGCGCTGGCCGCCGCTCAACTGATGCGGATAGCGGGCCATCATGCCTTCGGGGTCCGGCATTCCGACCCGTGACAGCGCCTCTATGGCCTTGCGGCGGGCCTCGGCTTTGGTCAGGCGCCGGTGCGCCTGCAGACATTCCACAATCTGATCGCCGATCCGCATCACCGGGTTCAGGCTGCTCATCGGGTCCTGGAAGATCATCGCAATGCCGGTGCCCTGCAGTTTGCGGAACTCCGCTGCGGGCAGCTGGGCCAGATCGGCGCCATCGAACAGGATCTGCCCGGAGACCTGCAAAGGCCCATCAGCCAGCAGCCCCATAATGGCCATCGCCGCAGTGCTTTTGCCGGAGCCGCTTTCACCCACGATGCCCAGGCATTTGCCCCTTGCAAGGCGCAGGCTAAGGGGGGCGACAATTGCTGCCGTCCGATCGCCTGCCTTGATGCTAACTTTCAGATCCGTGACGTCCAATAGTGCCATGGCGCGCGCAACATCCTTTTTGCCAGGGTGTCCCCGGCACACAGAGAGAACCGGGGCATTGCAAATTACTATAGCCCATCAGCTTCAGGTGGCTGTGCCCCATAGGTGGTATCGACAGGAACAGCACTATTTTGGGAGTTTAAGAGCAAGGAAACGGAAAGCGGCTCCCTGATTGGCCGAGGCGCAGATTTCCTGACAACATAGGGAGCTGAACATGAGCCATCCGCGCAAACGCCCGAACACACCGCAATTCCATCTGCCGCGCCGGTCCTTTCTGGCCGGCAGCTGTGCCTTTGCCGCGTTGGCAGCGGCGCCGGATACGGTGGCCTGGGCCGCGGGTTCTGCGGTTCCACCTGGCCTTGGCGCCCGCGATCCCAATGCTCTGGTGGTGCTGGTGGATGCGACGGTCGAAAACCTTGACCCGGCGACCAATATCGAATGGGCCTATGGGCTGCGCCCGGTCTATGAAACGCTGACCGTGCTGGACGGCACCGATACGCTGAAGGCGGCACCGGCGCTGGCGGCCTCCTGGGAGGCCAGCGAAGACGCCAGCAGCTGGACCTTTACCCTGGCCGAGGGGGTGATGTTCCACGATGGCACCGCCTGCGATGCCGCAGCGGTGAAAAAAGCGGTCACCCGTCTGGTGCTGCATCCCGCCGGGCTGGCCGGCACCTGGCAGCTGGATGACCCGGACAGCCAGATCGTGGTGGTGGATGCCAAAACCATCCGCTTTGACCTGGGCGAGCCGCGCCCGTTCTTCGACCGCCAGGTGTCTTCGCAATACGGGTTCTGGATCGCCAGCCCCACCGCGGCCGAGGCGCATTCCAAGGGTGATGATGACATGGGGTCGCAATACCTGCAGGCCAATCCGGTGGGCACCGGCCCGTATACGCTGGAAAGCCTTAACCCCGGTCAGGATGCAACCTTTGCCGCCAATACAGATTTCCGCGGCGGCTGGGACCATCCGCATTTCAACCGGGTGATCACCAAGACCATTCCGGTCTCCGCCACCCGCCGCCAGCTGCTGGAAACCGGCGAAGCCGATATGACCCTGGCGATGGAACCCGAGGATATGGTGGTGCTGCGCGATGACCCGCGGTTTGCGGTAAGCGATACACCGACCTTCACCGTGCAATATGTGGCCTTTGCTACCGACGGAAAACTGGCCGACCCGCGCGCCCGCCAGGCGCTCTGCCATGCCTTTGACCATAATAGCTATATCGAGGAAGTGGCGCTTGGCACCGCTGACAAACCTACCTCGGTATTTCCATCGCTGATGCAGGGCATGGACGGCAAGGACCGGCTGCTGCCGTTTGACCTGGACAAGGCCCGCGCCCTGCTGGCCGAGGCCGGGATCACCGAAGGCACCGAGCTGACGATGGCCTATTACTCCGGTTTCGGGGACATTGAAGGCCAGCTGCTGCAAGCCTGGCTGTCCGAGATCGGCATCAGCCTCAAACTGCAGGAAATGTCCTTCTCCGCCTATCTCGACGTGTTCTTTGGCGAAGGCGCCGCCGAGGAGCGCCCGGACCTGTTCTATTTCTCCTGGTGGCCCAATGTGGATCATCCCTACAGCTTTGCCTGGGGGCTGTTCAGCGGCGATGCGGCGACCTTTGACGGCAATACCGGGCGTTACGGCAATGCCGAGGCGACGGCGCTGATCGACGAGCTGCGCAATCAGGTGATAAATGACGAAATGGCGGCCAAGTTCCAGCGCCTTGCCGCCATACTGACAAATGAAGACCCGGCCTGGCTGCCCATTCTGCAGGAGCGGTCGCAGTTTGTATCGCGCAGCGACATTGCCGGGCTGGAGAACAACCCGGTCTATGTGGCGACGCTCGATATGTACAACCTATCGCGCACGTCATGAGGGGTGTCTGAATGCTGCGTTTCATTCTCAGGCGCACGGCAGCCACCCTGGTTCTGCTGACAGGTGTTGTGCTGATGACCTTTGCGCTCGCCCGGCTGTTGCCGGGCGATCCCGCGCGCCTGATCGCCGGCGCCCGCGCCGATGCCGAGGCCGTGGCTGCGGTGCGCGAGCGGCTTGGCCTGGATGACCCGGTCACCACGCAATTCGCGGCCTATGCAGGCAACGTGCTGCAGGGCGATTTCGGACGCTCGGTTGTTACCAGGCGGCCTATATCCGAGGACATTCTAACCTTTTTCCCGGCAACGCTGGAATTGGTTCTTGCAGCGGGGCTGATCTCATTGGTGCTGGGGGTGCTGCTGGGCACTATGGCCGCGGTCAAAAGCGGCCGGCCCGCGGATGCCGGCGTGCGCAGCGTGGCGGTTCTGGGCCTGTCAGTGCCAGACTTCTGGATTGCGCTGGTCTGCCAGCTGATCTTCTTTGCTACCCTGGGGCTGGTGCCCTTTGGCGGACGGCTTGGCACCGGGATTGCAGCGCCTGAGTTTGTCACCGGTTTCATGACCATCGACAGCCTGATTGCGGGCCGGTTCGACCTGTTCACCGACGCACTGCACCATATGATCCTGCCGGTTGCGGTGCTGGCAATCCCGTCGATGGCGATCACTATCCGGGTGGTGCGGACCTCGCTTCTGGAGGTACTGTCGCAGGATTTCATCCGCACCGCGCGCGCCAAGGGGATTTCGCCGGTCCGGGTCTATTTCAAACATGCGCTTGGCAATGCGCTGCTGCCGATCGTCACCATCTTCGGACTGAACACCGGGCTGCTGATTTCCGGCGCGGTGTTCATCGAGCTGATCTTCGACTGGCCGGGGCTGGGCCGCTACACCGCCAATGCAATCTCGGCCTCCGACTATAACGCCATCATGGCCATCACCCTGGTGGTGTCGATGGCCTATACGCTGATCAACTTCCTGGTTGATCTGAGCTATTCCTTCCTCGACCCGCGGGTGGATCTGACATGAGCGCCGAAACCTCTTTGCCCCCGTCTCGCACCCGCCTGCCAAAAACCCTGGGCCGCATCATCCGCCCGGTTGCCGGTTTTGCCGGTTCATCGGGCCAGGCTGCTCTGGCGGTGGCAATTGTCACCTTGGTTCTGACGATCTCGCTTCTTGCCTTCGGTGCCTATGCAATGGACACGCATATCACTGCCTTTGATCCGCTAAAGATGAACATCCGCGCGCGGCTTGATCCGCCCTCGGCAGAGCATTGGATGGGTACAGACAAGATCGGCCGGGACATGCTGGCGCGGGTGGTGGCCGGGTCCTGGATCTCGCTGTCGGTGTCCTTTGCCGTGCTGACGGTTGCTGCGGTGATCGGCACCAGCTTCGGGCTGATTGCGGGCTATGCCGGCGGGCTGGCGGATGAGATCCTGATGCGGGTGACCGACCTGTTCCTGGCATTCCCTGCGCTGATCCTGGCGGCGGCAATTGCCGCCAGCTTTGGCGGCGGGATGCTGTCGACCACCATTGCCCTGTCAGCGGTGTTCTGGCCCTGGTACGCCCGGTTGATCCGCAGCCGCATCCTGTCGCTGAAAGAGCAGGAGTTCATTGCCGCCGCCCGCTGCATGGGTGCCTCGCACCTGCGGCTGATCTTCTCGGACCTGCTGCCGATGGTCTGGCCCTTGGTGATCGTCCAAGCCACCACCGACGTGGGCTTTGTGATCCTGGCGGCATCCGGACTGTCGTTCCTTGGGCTGGGTGCGCAGCCGCCAACGCCGGAATGGGGCGCGATGATCTTTGACAGCCTCACTCACCAGCCGGCCTCGTGGTGGCTGGCGGTGTTCCCCGGCGGCGCGATTGCCCTGGTTGCAATCGGCTTCAACCTGCTTGGCGATAGCCTGCGCGACCACCTCGACCCTTCGCTTGGCGCGTCCGAAGCAGGCATCTGAACAAGGAACCCCTGATATGAACCGACGAAACTTTCTCGCCTCCGGGGCGGCGGCGCTATCCGGTGCGCTGACAGCAAACCCTGCCGCGGCAGCCCGGTCTGTGAACTACGCCAAAACCGGGGCTGAGATCATTCCGGGCAGCGCGGGTGCGGACGGATTTGCCTTTCCCGCCGAATGGGTCCGGCACGAGCGAACGCTGATGCAATTCCCGCCGCCGCAGAACTGGTATCCCAACCAGCTCAACGCTGCGCGCAAGGAATGGGCGGAGGCGGCCAATAACGTGGCGGAGTATGAGCCCGTCACCATGGCAGTGCGGCGGCGCGATATGGCAACGGCGAAAAAGCTGTTGTCCTCGGAGATCAGCCTGATCGAAATGCCGCTGAACGATGCCTGGTCGCGCGACAGCGGGCCGATGATTGTGCAGAACGCGCAAGGCGCGCGCCGGATCGCTGGATTTACCTTCAACGGCTGGGGCCGCAAGTTTCCGCCCTACAAACACGACACGCTGGCAAAAGGCCGGTTTGCGGCACACCTTGGCCTGCCAATGTATACGTCCGATCTGGTGCTGGAAGGCGGCGCCGTGGCGGTGGACGGCCAGGGCACCCTGCTGACCACCGAGGAATGCCTGCTGCACAAGAACCGCAATCCTGGCTGGAGCAAAGCCCAGGTGGAGGCAGAGCTGAAGGCGGGTCTGGGTGTTCAGAAGGTGATCTGGCTGCCTCACGGCCTCACCCCAGACCCGGTCACCGACGGGCACGTGGACGGCATGGCAGCCTTTGCCGCGCCGGGCGTCGTGCTGCTGCACACAACCGATGACCGCTCCGATCCGAACTACGAAATCACCCAGGATGCCAAGCGCATCCTGCAGCAGGAAACCGGCGTCCACGGGCGGCGCTTCGAGATTATTGAGATCCCGTTGACCAGCTATGACGTTGTTCACATGAACTTCTACATCTGCAATGGCGCTGTCATCGTTCCTGTGTCCGGCAGGAAGGGCGAGGATGACCAGCCCCTCGCCATCCTGCGCGAGGCTTTCCCGGGCCGGCGCGTTGTGGGCGTTTCAGGCCGCATGATCGGCGGCGGCGGTGGCGGGGTGCATTGCATCACCCAGCAGGTGCCCGCGGTTTGAGAGCAAAAAAGAAGGGGCCAATTGCTTGGCCCCTGTTTCAGTTGCGGGAGAGGGGCTTGTCGTACTTCACGAAAGGTGTGAGCGCGGCAATCCGGTCGTAGAGCTTGCGTGCAGTGTGATTGAATTCCTGCGTGTGCCAGTAGAGGACAGAGGCACCTTCGGCCGCCCCCCGCCGCGCCACTTCATCGATCAAAGCCCGCCCGATACCGGCACCCCGTGCCCGGGGATCGACAAACAGATCCTGAAGATAGCAGGTATCTTCCACCGACCACATGTCGCGGTGCAGCAAATAATGGGCGATTCCAACGGCTTCGCCATTAAGTTCAGCAATCAGTCCGCTGTATTCCCGCGCATCCGCCGACAGCAGCCTTGCGAAGCTGCTATCGTAGATGCGCGCCGGCAGCGTAGCCTTGTAAAAGGTGAGGTAGCCGGTCCACAGGCGGTCCCAGCTTTCACGGTCGCTTTGTTCAACCGCTCGGATCGTCAGCAAGTTTGTCATCGCAGTGCCCCTGTTTCGCCGTCCAAGGTACGCAGCGCCCCGTACATATGCGGCCTGCGGTCCCGGAACACCCCCCAGGCGCTGCGGTAGCGCGCGGCGGTGTCCAGATCGACAGCTGCCGTGATGAAGGTTTCCTCCGTGCGGTTGGCGTCCGCTAGAATCTCTCCAGTATAGCCCGCGATGAAGGAGGTGCCGTAAAAGACACCGGCTGTTTCGCCACCCTGTTCGGTGCCCACGCGGTTGGACGCCACCACCGGGATCATGTTTGCCGCGGCGTGGCCCTGCATCGTGCGCCGCCAATGGCCGCTGCTGTCCAATTCAGGGTTCTTCGGTTCGGTGCCGATGGCGGTCGGGAACAGCAGCACCTCAGCCCCCTGCAGCGCCAGGCAGCGGGCGGTTTCCGGGAACCACTGGTCCCAGCAGATGCCGCAGCCGAGGCGGCCAAAGCGGGTTTCAACCACCTGAAAGCCGCTGTCGCCCGGCGAGAAATAGAATTTCTCCTCATATCCCGGTGCCTGCGGAATATGGGTTTTACGGTAGTTGGTCAGGATGGTCCCGTCAGCATCGGCGATGGCCAGCGAGTTGTAGCGCGCCAGTCCTGCCTCCTCGTAATAGGAGATTGGCAGCACCACTCCCAGTTTCCGCGCCAGCGACGCAAAATGCGACACCACCCGGCTTTGCTCGAGCGGCCGGGCGAGTTGCAGGTGGTCTAGTGACTGTTCGAGACAGAAATAGGGCGTTTCGAACAGCTCCTGCAGCAGGATAACCTGGGCCCCTGCTTCGGCGGCATTGGTCACCAGCGCCTCAGCCTTGGCGATGTTTTCGTCGATGTCCCAGCTGCAGGCCATCTGGGATGCAGCAAGCGTTATCTGCCGCATGCATTCACTCCTGGCTCGATGAAGTCCTTGATTGAGCCGGCAACAGCCCCGATCAGCTGGTCGCATTGCTTCCTGTTGATGATCAGCGGCGGTGACAGAACGAGCCGGTCGCCAACCGGGCGCACGATAACGCCCCGCTCCATGCAGCCCTTGAACACCTTGCTGGCTGCTTGCTCGGACAGATCGAGCGGGGCCTTGCTTGCCTTGTCGGCAACCAGATCGATGCCCAGCATCAGATGGCTGCCACGCACATCGCCCACAATCGGCAGATTGAGCAGGGATTCGGCGCTTTCCTGAAGATAAGGGCCAACCGTCCGCACATGATCCAGAATGCCTTCGCGCTCGATGATCTCGATGTTCTTGAGCGCCGCCGCGCAGGCTACGGGATGCCCGAAATAGGTCAGCCCCATTGAGAATACGCCGCCCTCACACTGCGGCCTGGCGATGGTGCCGTAAATCTCATCCGAGATCAGCGCTGCCCCCAGCGGGATGTAGCCCGAGGTCAGCCCCTTGGCGCAGACCAGGATGTCCGGCGTATAGCCATACAGCGTTTCCGAGGTGAACCACTCCCCCAGACGGCCAAAGCCGGTGACCACCTCATCAGCAATATAGAGCATGCCGTGGCGCTTGCAGACTTCATACATGCGCTTGTGGTAGCCCGCGGGCGCAACCAGCACACCGCCGGCACCCATGATCGGTTCGGCGATGAAAGCGGCCACATTGTCAGGGCCCAGCTGTTGAATGCGGGCTTCGAACTCGCGCACCAAATGGTCGCAATATTCCCCGTCGCTCCAACCCTCCGGCTTGGCATAGAGATTGGCTTCCGAGATATGGCTGATGAAATCCTCGCCAATCCGGTCGAAGCCGTATTTGGTGCCATGGATGCCGGTGAGCGAGGCCGCCACATAGGTGGCGCCATGGTAGCCGTTCTGCCGCGAGATGATCTTTTTCTTCCGGTGCTGGCCCTTCATGTCAAAGTAATAGTGGACCAGCCGGACTGCGGCATCATTGGCGGTGGAGCCGCCGCAGGTGTAATAGATGTGGTTCAGATCCCCCGGCGCCAATTCCGCCAGCTTGGCGCCCAGCTGGGCCGCCGGCACATTGGTGCTGTGCCCGAACGGGTTGTAATACTGCATGTCCATCACCTGTTTGGCGATGGTCTCGGCCATCTCCTCGCGGCCATGGCCGATGTTCACGCACCACAGCCCGGCAATGCCGTCCAGCAGCCGGTTGCCCTCGGTATCGATGACATGCATGCCCTGGGCACGCTCGATGACATGGCTGCCTTCTTCGGCAAAGGCGGCAAAATCCGTGTAGGGGTGCAGAAGATGGGCGCGGTCCTGTGCCCATGCGGTCTGCGGTTCGGGAACACTCATCTGGACTCTCCTGAATGTGGCGGGATTTCCATTGCTGGGTCCCAGCTTCTTCCAGGTTGTCTTGCGGGCACAGTCCCCCGCAGTGGGTATTGGCAACCCGGTTGCCATCCAAGGAACCAGGCCATCACCAATGTCGCACCGGTCAGCCATGCCTCCGCCTGATAACCTGCTCCATGCGGTGTTTCTGGATTGAGAGTGTCCGGAAGCTGCGAGAGATGAAGCTGTTGATCATGGTCGTGCAGCATAGATGCAGCGTCTGAAACGAACTGGAGCTTCCCGGGCCGCACTGCAGGGTTGAGGTAGACGGCATTCAGTAAACAGCGCCGATCTTACCGCGGCCAACGTCGGCTTCGCACCAGTTAATGCGCTGC